>JACZXW010000017.1 GCA_022571415.1 Pseudomonadota bacterium | reverse complement strand
ACAAGGCAGAGGCGCACGGAGGAAATATGTTAACATGCTGTAAGTTAACAAATTTTTGAGTACGACTCTGACGCGATTATGGCGGAAATATACCTTAATCAGACGTTACCTAATCAATCTCCACCTGTTCAAGTAGCCAATCTACCTGGGAATTTTCACGACCGATTCGTTGTTTGCGCAGATAGTAGTTAACTTGTGGAACCTGGTGGCGAATAGTTTCAATATCGTCCTTACGGAATTTGATGAATTTGCTGTCTTCAAGGCAAACAATTGAGGCAGTATTGGATTCAGCGAATGGTAACCAGCCATATTCCATCGATGATGAATGTACACCTTCATCATCCTCAACGCTGCCTTCGGCGAGTATGTACCAGGCTGATTCATCGAAGCGGCGGGCGTCCCCTTTGTCCAGATATTCGAAGCGGGCTATATTTCCTAACTTCTCCAGGACAGTAGACGTCATCTCCTGGAATTGCGACAAACGTTTGATCAGAGGTCTGACGTTCCAGCGATTGAGCAGTTTCTCCCTGAATCCTTCTGCTTCTATAAACGCCGCGAAAATTTCTTCGGCGAAAACGCACACTGTGACAGGAGTTCGGGCGACAACGCTTGCGTTTCTTGTACCGGCCCCGGTTATTATCGCCATTTCCCCGATAATATCGCCAGCCTGCAGTTTTGCGACGGTGTGAAATTGTTGCCCGTCGTGTTGCACTACATCGCAGTAACCGGTGAGAATAATGTAGACATATCCCTTGGTTTCAGCATCCTGAACGATGATTACATCATCTGCATTATATTTTCTGATTTCCTCTTCAGCCAACAGGCTGCGCATCCAGCGGTTGGGGAAGGGGTCCCCCAGCCACTGAGTCAGGTAATGATTAACCTGCGAAGTATATAAACTGGGATCTCCCTCAATCACCGTATACCTTTTACCGGAACTTGCCAGTGAGAATGTCGTATCAAACTCGTTGGGTAATTGTTCGACATGTACAAAAACAACCCGATCAGCATCCGACTTAAGGGCATCTGCAGGATCGCCATGAATCTCACCGGCGCCACCGTCAGCAACCAGCAAACTGAATCGTTGGGTGTAGATTCTCTCCAAATTGGCCAGGGTTTCATCACGAACAGCACCCTGCTCGTTTAGTTCCCTGATAGTTGACATCGTATTGTTGTCACCAACGATGCATATCTGGCGCTTATAGCCTCTGTGTACGCTGGAAAATGTGGCGCCGATGGTGGGGATGCTGTGCACTGTGACGTGGGGCAGGATATCCAGCCCGTAGTAGTTGAGGGATTCACCGGGCACGACTTCGACCAGAGTAAAATGTTCTGCCACAACTTCCGGCTTCCAACCTATGCTGCAGGCCAGCTTTTCCATGGCCATGTTGAATATTTCCAGGGTAGTGATGACCTCCACCCGGTGAGGCATGAGCATTAACGGGAACATTGCACAATGGTCATCGTGCAGGTGGGTAAGAAAACAGGCGGAAATCTGGTTCTTTGAAATACCCCGTGCGACCAGATGCTGGTCCAGGAAGGGGATGGAATCGATCAGGATATAGTCCCCGTTGTAACAAAGGGCCAGTCCGGTACAGGGTTCATTCGGTGTAAATCCGGAAGCGCCTCCCAGGACTTCAACACCAAGCTTGACCAGGCCGCCGGGAACGTAGTCCGTCTGCACCGTGTAGGAAGGTTGTACTTCAGCATCCTGGTTCAGGTTAACGCTTACGCTGCCATCGGCATTGTCGATCTGGTAGTTGTCTGCACCAAGATGTTTTATCGTCAATGTACCAATATTGACTTCATCGTCCTCGAACGGGTAAAGGTTAAAAAGCCCTTCCACAGGGATAGTGTCTCCGTTGTTATCCTTGAGGGCGATAGCCGCGGCCACGTCCAGCCATTCTTTTTTTAGGCCTGCCTCTGTACCCCATTCATCAAGTTCAGCTCGAGTTGGACCCATCAGCGTAAAACGCATCAAACGCAACGCCTGGCTGATATCATTTTTTGTGCCAACCAGGTTCAGCTTTCTACCTTCCTGCAAACCCTTAGCGACGAACAGGAAGAAGTAGATTGGAAATTCCAGGTTGTTTTGCAGGGAGCCGTCTTTTTCCTTGATATCAGTCAGTACCAGAGTGTCGAAGCTGGTGATATTGTTCAGGAGCAGGCCTTTAAGGACTTCGGGCGGTTGCCCGAAAAGAATGCAACCTGAATCGTCCTGGACGATGCGGCTACCTTGCGCCGGGGTCAGGACTTCTGGTTTCGACATTGGTCGGCTCCGGGAAGGAGTGAATAGCTTCAGTGTACGAAATACATAATTCAAGGTCGACCTTATGTAGACAAAAGCCTAAAATTCGCGGCTCGAAAATAGTTAGTTGTAAAACTGGTGCCATGAGGGTAAAGAGATGAGTGAAAAAGTGCTTTTAAGCGCTGAGGAAAAAGAACTTTTCAGGGATAGTCTTGGCAAGTTCCTTGAACGGGAGATTGAGCCCTATTATGACGATTGGGAAAAAGAAGAGCTCTGGCCGCGGGAAGTGTGGAACAAACTGGGGGAAAACGGATTCCTGTGCGTAGACATGCCGTCGGAGTATGGCGGCTACGATGCGTCGTTTGAACTCAGTTGCCTGATTACCGAAGAAATTGCCCGGGCCGGGTATGGTGCACTCGCTTCCAGTGTATCGGTACACTCGGACATCGTCGTTCCTTATATCCTGCACCTGGGTACGGAGGAACAGAAACAAAACATCATACCGAAAATGGTATCGGGAGAATTCGTCGGCGCTATTGGCATGACCGAGCCTGGCGCTGGCAGCGATCTTCAGGGAATGAAGACCACGGCGATAAAAGATGGCGACGACTACCTCATCAATGGCCAGAAAACATTTATCACCAATGGCCAGCACTGCGACATTATTGTTCTCGCAACAAAAACGGACCCGAAGCAGGGTGCCAGAGGCATGACATTATTTACTGTTCATTGCAATCTTGATGGTTTTGCCCGCGGCCGAAATCTGGAGAAGATAGGGCTTCATTCAGCGGATACTTCTGAACTATTTTTCCAGGATGTGCGCGTGTCGGCGAAAGAAATATTAGGCGGAGAAGGTCAGGGATTTACCAATCTCATGAATGAACTGCCACGGGAAAGGCTGATTCTGGGAGTTGGCAGCGTCGGTGCCGCCGAGGGTATGCTGGAAATCACCATCGACTATGTACTTGAACGAAAGGCGTTTGGTCAGCCGCTGTCCAAATTCCAGAACACCCGATTTGTTCTTGCCGAGATGAAGACTGAAATTGAACTTAACCGGGCGCTGATGGAAAAATATATCCTGCGCTACGTGGATGGAGAATTAACACCGAGCGAAGCGTCCATGTGTAAACTGGCAGCCAGCGAGATGCAGGGTCGGGTAGCCGATCAGTGCCTGCAGTTGTTTGGCGGCTATGGTTACATGAGGGAATACAAAATCGCCCGGGGTTTTGTTGATGCCAGAGTACAGCGTATCTATGGAGGCACCTCGGAAATCATGAAAGAACTGATATCGCGTGAATTGGTAGGTCGCTAGAACAAGAATGAAAAACAATATAGGTTCTTTACTGACTAACAGGGCTCTGCTCAATCCTGGAAGGGAGGCATATGTAGATAGCCAGTCTGGGGTTCGCCTGTCTTTCAGTGAACTCAATTTGCGCTGCAATCGCGTGGCAAATTCGCTCATCGAACTTGGAATTAAACCGGGGGATCGGGTTGCGCTCGCGCTGATGAACAGCCCCGAGTTTTTAGAAGCCTATTTTGCTATCGCCAAAATTGGCGGTGTGGTGGTTCCCTTAAACTGGCGGCTGGTGGCCGATGAACTGCAATTCATCCTGAAGGATTGTGGAGCGAACACATTGATCTTTGGTGAAGAATTCATTGATGTAATAACGGATTTGTACGGTCGCGGTGATGAAACTGAAGTCAACACATGGATTCAGGTTGCGCAAGATGATGGTGAAACCCATTTCTCAAAGGACTACATCTCGTTCCGTGAGGCCGGTGGCCAGGAGGAACCGATTGTCGGCGCTGCTGATGATGATCTTCTTTATATCATGTATACCTCGGGTACAACGGGACTGCCGAAAGGCGTGGTGCATTCACATCATTCGGCTTTCTGGGCTTTGCTTACCTTTTCTGCTTCTTGTGACTTAAGAGACGGCGACGTTTACCTCGCCGCTCTGCCCATGTTCCACGTGGGTTCATTAATACCGCTTACACTGAATGTCTACCGAGGTGTGACCAGTATCGTCATGCGTGAGTTCGACCCCAAGCGGGCATGGGAGCTTATTACCGAAGAAAAAGTTAATACCTCTTTGCTAGTACCCGCCATGCTCAACTTCATGATTCAAGTGCCTGATATTGAGACGTATGACTACTCGCACCTGCGATGGATACAAAGTGGTGCGTCACCGCTACCGGTCAACCTGATCCAGCAGTATTTCGATATAGGCATTGAGATCCACCAAATATATGGCCTGACAGAATCCTGCGGTCCTGCCTGCGTTATCAGTGCAGAACATGCCTTGAAAAAGATTGGTTCCACCGGGAAGGCCTTCTTTCATACCGAGGTGCGTGTCGTTGGTGAAGATGGTGAAGATTGCCAGCCGGGGGAGCCGGGTGAGGTGTGGGTCAGCGGCCAACACATTATGCTGGAGTACTGGAATCGACCGGAAGCAACGGCAGAGACCATTACCCAGGATGGCTGGCTGCGGACAGGTGATGTGGCTTCGGTGGATGAAGATGGCTTCGTGTACATTCAGGATCGCATCAAGGATATGATCATTTCCGGGGGTGAGAATGTTTATCCGGCGGAAATAGAAAATGTTATTCTTTCTCATGAATCGGTGGCAGAGGTGGCGGTAATTGGTCAGCCCAGTGAGCGCTGGGGCGAATCCCCGTTTGCACTGGTTGTTCGAGCAGAAGAATCACTAACCGAGGCGGATGTTCTAAAATACTGTGAAGGAAAGCTGGCACGCTTCAAATTACCGAAAGGCGTGGCTTTTATTGATAGCATCCCGCGAAATGCAAACGGAAAAGTGTTAAAAAGAGAATTGCGTATCCAGTTTCCAGGCCCTGCGCCAAGTTAATCCTGACTGGTTTCGACTCGAGGATAATAATAATCGTTCACACGAAACCCGTGATGCCTGCATAAACAGGAATGACGGTCTGTTAATGCTCGCGTTCGGGCACCCGGGGGGATTGAGTGTTTAGAAGTTGTACGTTGTTTTGGTTGGCGAACCTGTGTTCGGCAGTCTTGAATGCGCAGGATCTTGTGGTAGACCTCGGCCCCAACGACAAGATTGTACTTCAGCGGCACGCCGCGGAAATCAAGATCGACGGTAAGCTGGACGAATCTATCTGGCAGCAATTGCCAGCCTATGATGAATTTGTCGTCATAGACCCGGATACGCTGGCTGAACCACCTTATCGAACCAGGGTTCGCTTTTTCTACGATGACAAAAATCTCTATGTAGGCATCGATATGGATCAGCCAAGGGAAACGCTGATCAGCAGATTATCCGGCAGGGATGCTCGCTGGATAAGTCGGGATACTATCAGTATGACGTTAGATACCTCCGGCGAAGGGAGGTACGGTTACTGGTTTGGAGTTAGCCTCGGAGATTCACTGATGGATGGGACGGTGCTTCCCGAGAGGCAGTTCTCAAGTGATTGGGATGGCGCCTGGTGGGGTGAGACGGAACAGACTGAATCCGGCTGGTCCGCAGAATTCAGGATCCCATGGTCGACAGTGACAATGCCGCAGACAGCTGATGTAAGGCGCATTGGTTTCTATATGTCCCGAAAGGTGGCCCACCTGGATGAACGCTGGGGTTGGCCGGCCTTGCCATCGACGATACCCAAGTTTATTTCTGCGCTGCAGACCCTTGAGGTCAAAGGTGTTGATCCAAAACAGCAATTTAGCGTTTTCCCTTTTACGGCGGTGGCCGATGATCAGATTGATGATGAAGTAAAGTATCGGGTTGGTGCTGATTTCTTCTGGCGACCCTCGACCAATTTTCAGGTGACCGCCACGGTAAATCCGGATTTCGGCATCGTTGAGTCGGATGATGTGGTGATCAACCTGACCGCGACCGAAACTTTTTTTCCGGAAAAGAGATTGTTTTTCCTGGAAGGACAGGAAGTCTTTGTTGCTTCCCCGCGGGCGGATACCCGGGGCAGGGGAGTCGGCAGTCGTGGCGCTCCCACGACACTGATCAATACCAGGCGAATCGGGGGTAAACCGGTTGAGCCTGTGCTCGCAGCCGGGGTCAAGGTCGCAGAAAGGGAGCTTATTCAGCCAGCGGACTTGATCGGTGCGGTGAAGCTGACCGGTCAGTATGGGCGGTTTCGCTACGGTTTCCTTGGCGCGTTCGAGGATGACATCAAGTTCGATGCTGTCTCCACATCGGGGGGTGGAGCGGGTGTGCCGTTCAATATCAAGGGAGATGGCAGTGACTATGGTGTTGTCAGGGTCCTTTATGAAGACGCACCAGGTGGTGCCTATCGTGCTTTCGGATTTCTTTCCACCGCTGTGCTGCACCCTGACAGAGACGCGTTTACTCATGGTGTCGATGCACATTATTTATCTGATAGTGGCAAGTGGAAGATAGATGGCCAGATATTCGTGTCCGATATCGACGGCATTGACAATGGTCTGGGTGGATTCCTGGATTTTCAATATACTCACCGCCAGGGCGTCACCCAGCGGTTTGGCATTGAGTATCTGGATGATACGGTAGATATTAACGACCTCGGGTTCCTGCAGCGTAACGACAATTTCAGAATTCGCAGCGCCCACATACGAACCACATCGAACCTGTCATGGGCAAGGGACAATCAATTTGATATACGAGGATTTATCCAAAAGAATGGGGACAACCTGTTCACGGGAGCCGGTATATTTTTTTCCAATCGGACGACATTCAAGAATTTAACGCGGCTGACCATGCGCCTGGGGTTTTTCCCGAAAAGTTATGACGACTTGAACAGTTTTGGCAATGGCGCTTATCGGCTTGAAGAAAAAGTGGATATATCGATAGGCTGGAATTCCGATTCTTCGAAAAAGATCAGTGTCGGACTTGGCGCTGGCTTTAACGATGAAGGCCTGGGTGGTAATACCTACAGTGGTAATGTTTCATTATCATGGCGACCCAGTGATCGCTTTAGCCTGAGCGTCAGTGTCAGGTATCAGGACAGGGATGGTTGGCTCCTGCACCAGGAAGCAGCGAATTTTACCACGTTTAAAGCAGAGCAGTGGGTGCCTAAATTCTCGGTTGATTATTTTCTCAGCGCCAAACAGCAGTTCAGGGTATCGCTTCAGTGGGTTGGCATTAAAGCAAAAGAAGATGAGTTTTTCCTCATCCCGGACCTGCCCGGTGACCTGATTGCAACCTCTAAACCAGCGGGTCCACCGGACAGCTTCTCTCTATCGCAATTGAGTCTGCAGGCCAGGTACCGGTGGGAAATCGCGCCGCTTTCGGATATTTTTGTGGTGTATACTCGACTCGCTGACCGGGGTGCGGCCCTGGCGGACTCTGATTTTTCGGATATTTTCTCCAGCGGCTACCATGCGCCTCTAGCTAATATACTGGTGTTTAAAATCAGATACCGATTTGGTTCATAGGGAACTTGACATGCCACGATATGACTATATCTGTGATGCTAATGACCAGATCATTGAGGTGACGCATGGCATCTCGTCAAAAATAGCAACCTGGGGTGAGCTCTGTAAGCTGGCGGGAATCGAGCCGGGAGACACTCATGCGGATTCCTCTGTACGCAAGATCATTAACACGGCGCCCATGGCGAATACGCCGAAAGGAAACAGTTGGCTGAAGAATCAGGGATGGACCAAACTAGTCAAGCGCAGTGACGGGACCTACGAGAACGTTACTCGAACCGGAACCGAAAAAAGATTCCTTGATCCCAAGGACCCGACCAGCATGCCGCACCTGCACAAAAAGATAAATGATTGATCCAGTCGAGATTTATCACCGCCAGATCAGGCGTGACGCTGTACGGGGGATTGATGATTAGGCTTACTGTGCTTGTTCTCTTCGTTTTCACTTGTGCCGCATCTAGTCATTTTCTGCGCGCGGAGGAAGCGAATTACTTTTTCATCAGGTACCTGCCCGGTGAGAACTGGAATCATTTGATCTCATACAAGGATCAGCCGGGTTTAAAAGCACATCACGCTTATTTGCAAAAACTGCACATCAATGATCAGGTGGTGATGGGAGGACTTGTCAGCGGTGAGCCGGGCAGCTTAATGCTGGTGAGGACGGGTTCACTGGAAGAAGCCGAAGCAATTGCCAGGCAAGATCCAGGCGTGGAGACGCGGATCGTCAAAGCCGAGATTACGGGGTGGAACGTACAGATGTCGTCCATGCGATTTGTCCGCCGCCAACCGGTGCCTCCGATTAAAGACCCGGATCAGACTTTCCGCTTAAAGCGGCTTGACCCCGAATCCAGGCTTAATCTAGAGGATTAGCGCTCGCTTGCCTTAACTCTTTCATCAAGTTCCTTGTCGACAAGAAAGTCCATAACGTCCAACATTCTGGCAATACCAACACTCCGGGTTGGACGAATCATGTATTTTCCATGAATGATGATGGTGGGCACGCTGGTTACTTGAAACCTGCGCGCCATTTCATCAGCAATGGCTAGTTTCCTGGAGATCTCCGGTGAATTGAAAACTTGCCGATAGACTTTTGCGGTGGTCCCCTTTCCGTCGAAATAATCCGACAGTCTGTTCAGGCTGGCGAAATTTCGTTTTACTTCATGAAACTCGCGGAAAAAAGGCAGATGATATTCGTCAACAATGCCGAGCTTGTCCATTGTGTAGTAATTGCGTCCCAGTATCCGCCAGTAGTCACTGGAGAGTGCAGGCATCCTGACGAAGCGGACCCTGTCGATGTTATCTTCGACCCAGTCTTTAAGGTCCGGATCAAAGTTGTAGCAATGGATGCATCCATAGGAAAAAAACTCCATTACCTCGATTTCCTCACCTCGAATTCGTCGGGGTTTCTCCAGGAGGGTGTAGTGTTCTCCCTCAATAAAGTTACCCAGGATGGGTAAGTCCTTGACGACCAGGGTAGAAAAGTATCCGATCAGCAGGATGACAACCAACACCACGACACCTACAGCAATTTTTTGCTGCATCAGGAAACTTGTTGCCTTCTTCGCCATTGTTACAACTGCTTTTATATCGATTCGGAAGCTGATTATAATCGCAACTAGCTTAAATCAGGTATTTTTATGTCGACGCAGGAATTTATTATCTCTTCACTCGAAATTGTTGCTGAAAGAAACGGCGATATTACGTCGGTGGTCTATGATCTTTATTACCAGAATTCTCCCGGGTCTCGAGAATTGATGGCCCACATTGATCACCTGGTGCAGGGGCGGATGATGGAAGAAGTTTTGCGCCTGCTGATGGTGGAGGACACGTCCCGAGAAGATCAGTATTTGACGTTCGAGATGAAGACTCACGAGGAAGCCTACAATGTTGCAGAATCCATGTACGTTAGTCTACTGGAAGCCGTTTGGCAGATAGTCCGCGAAGGCGTCGGGGAAGACTGGAATGAAATTTATGAGAACGCCTGGCAGGAGAGAGTGACGTCGCTGCTTGAGGAAATAAAACGCCATTCCCCGAGCCGCAAGAAATAAGGTGTGGGGCAATCGGGCAATCAACGATTTCCGGGATGATTTATCTTTCGCCCGAAGCCCCAGTAATACCACGTCTAACGACTGTGCAGTGCTGCTATTTCTGCGTTAGCAAGCCGCGCCACCGCTGCCGACAAAGTTTCATCAAAGCACTGGGTTTTGGCGACAGAATTGTGAACAGATCCAGTGATACGAATGCTGGATGAGCCGCAGATTTTGCGTGATGCGCTTTTCAGTCTCGCGTACAAGCTTTCTGGCCACCGGGACTGGCAAGTTCCGTCTTTTCATAGGAGACGCGAACATCGCTATTTGTAGTGTGGGCCATGGTCGCTGAAGACAGCAACGGTAAAGTCATCGCCGAGGCCGCTGCCGCGGATATCAACGTGTTACGCAGGGTTCGAGCTTTAAGAAGTGCTTTCATATTTATCACCTGAATGATCTGAAGTGCCGTAGTCAAGGAGCATGTAGTTACCCATGCCGATATAGACGAAGAATCTTGCAAAATGGTTCTAAATCATGCGTTGAAGTGAATGATCAAAGGGATAAGATGAATATTCGCAAGGTATTGGACCAAATTTTGATTAAAGTAGATTTCACGCCTAATTTGCGACGTCATCTGACCCTGGATCGTTGCCTGGTTGAAGCGACGACGGTTGCAGAGGTATTGGAACAGCTGTTTACATCCCAGGAAAAACTCCGCGGATATATTCTCGATGATCAGGGAGCCGTCAGGAAACATATCAATATATTCGTGGACAACAGAATAATCCGTGATCCTGTAGGGCTAACCGACAAAATAAGTGAAAGTAGCGATGTATTCATCATGCAGGCTCTCTCTGGCGGTTAAAGAGCCCAGCGCCCCTTCGACTACAAGGAGAAACAGAGTGAAACTGTTGGCGGGAACAAGGAAGGGCTTGTTCACATTTGAGTTTGACGATAAAAAATGGCGGATGAGCGACAGACAATTTCTCGGTGATCCTGTGCCTATGCTGCTGCCGGTGCCGGAGAATAATCAACTGTTTACGGTTCTCGGCACAGGACATTTTGGTACTAAACTGCATCGTTCTGATGATTCAGGGCAGTCGTATTCGGAAGTGGCGACACCGGTGTATCCGGAAAAACCAGCAGACAGTGGTGACCTGGTTCCCTGGTCACTGGAACTTATCTGGTCACTGGAAAAGGGTCTTGGTGACACCTTGTGGTGTGGCACGATTCCGGGCGGGGTTTTTACTTCCACGGATGCAGGTGAATCCTGGCAGCTGAATGAAAACCTGTGGAATCTGGATGCCAGGAGGAAATGGATGGGAGGCGGCTATGACTGGCCGGGGGTTCATTCCATCTGCGTTGACCCCAGGGATGCCAGTGTTGTGACCCTGGGCATTTCTATCGGCGGGGTGTACCGGACTACTGATAACGGTAACAGCTGGAAGCCCCGGGGGGAGGGATTGCGTGCCGATTATGTGCCGCCGGATATTGCCGGTGAGCCAGATCAGCAGGACCCGCATCGGATTGCCCAGTGTGCTGCCGATCCTGATTATTGGTGGATGCAACATCATAATGGGATCTGGCGTAGCTCGGATGATTGTGCAACCTGGCAGGAGATCATGGAAGTTCAGCCCTCGACCTTTGGGTTTGCGCTTGCGGTACACCCGACGGATGGAAATACAGCCTGGTTTGTTCCATCTCTTGGCAGTGAAAGCAGGTACCCGGTGGGCGCAAAGATGGTCGTCAATCGCACTGTAGACGGTGGTGGTTCATTTATGCAGCTGAAAAATGGATTGCCGCAAGAAGACGCGTATGACCTCGTTTACCGACACTGTCTGGAGATATGCCCCTCTGGAGACATGTTGGTAATGGGTTCAACTTCAGGAAATTTATGGTTTAGCAATGATGCCGGAGATCACTGGGAGATTGTATCCCGTCACCTGCCGCCTATTCTCTGTCTGAGATACGTCGAGTTTATGTAAAGCTGCGTTCTTGATGTAGACTGCCGTTTTCTACCAGATAGGACAGGAGAGAGAGCCATGACCCGCATGCCAGCCCTCAGCCTTGCAGCTGTGCCAGGCCGACGCAAAGCCACGATTGAACTCGCCACTGAAATCGAAAAGCGAGGGTTCTCCGGGATTTACGGCCCCAGTCTTGGAGACTCGCTGGCTTTGTGCGAGGCCTTGGCCTTCGCTACCAATGAGATTAGGTTTGGCACCAGCATCATGCCGATTTACTTTCGCCAGGTCGTCGATTATGCAAGCACTGTCTCCTTTATCCACGAGGTGTCAGGGGGCAGGTTCAGGTTTGGAATCGGTGTCAGCCACGAACCGGCACTGAAATCCCGTGGACTCGATAGCGGCAAGCCTTTGACGGATACCAGAAACTTTGTAGAACAATTACGAGCTGTGCCCAGGGCGGGAGAAATGCCACCCATCATCCTCGCTACCCTGCGCAAGAAAATGATCTCACTGTCAGAGGAAATCGCAGACGGCATGGTGTTTGCCAATGGCGTCAGGTCCCATATGGCAGCATCATTGAGCGGCCTCTCCAGTCGCGTTAGAGGCGATGACAGTTTCTTTATCGGCGACATGATTCCGACCTGCATCAACGATGATGTTGAGGCTGCGAAAGCGGTCAACAGGAAAACGCTTACCTCCTACGCGATGCTGCCCAATTACCGAAATTACTGGAAAGAAGCGGGTTACGTGGAAGAAATGGAAGGCATCGAAAAAGCGATAGAAGATGGCGACAAGGACAAGATAGCGCATTTCCTGACGGACAAGTGGCTGGCGGACACGACCCTGTTTGGCACTGCAACTCAGGTCAGGGACGGAGTGGAAGCCTGGTTTGATGCCGGTGTCAAAACGCCGATTCTCGTACCATCGTCTGCCAATGGCGGGCAGATGGTCGCTTTCGAAGAGATGCTGGCGATATTTTGAGCAAGCGCTAATGCATTAGCGCTTGCTCATGCTGAGCCCAGCCGAAGGATCTCGCAGAACTCCGAAAGATCTCGCTGCGCGCCACTGCATAGGATGACGTCCTTTCCATCCTGATGACCACCGATGTAACGCTCGCTACATCTGCAGCATATTCTGTGCACTTTTTATGAATTTCTCTTCTGCCTCGCCTTCGAGTATTTTGTCTGGCGGAGGTTCCGGGACCAGCACCCCTGCCCGGCAGGCAGGCCTTTCCTTTATCTGGCCAAGCCATCGATCCAGGTGCGGTAGGCCGTCGCGGGAAACACCCGACCATCGATAGGTGCGGACCCAGCACCAGTTGGCGATATCGGCAATGGAAAAGTCGCCTGCCAGCCATTCTTTGTCTTTCAATCCTGTATCGAGTACCTCGAACAATCGGCGACATTCATGCTGGTAACGGTCGATCACCGGTTGGATTTTCTCCGGGAAGTACCTGAAAAAAACATTAGCCTGGCCCATCATTGGGCCGATGCCACCCATCTGGAACATCAGCCACTGCATTACTTCACTACGATACTTACCGGAGGAGGGCAGTAATTTCCCGGTCTTCTCCGCCAGGTAGACCATGATCGCCCCGGTCTCAAAGATGACAAGATCATCGTTAGCCCGATCTTTGATCACCGGAATCCTGCCATTGGGGTTCATGGCGAGAAACTTCTCGGTTTTCTGTTCACCCGTTCCCAGGTTTATTGCATGAACTTCATAGTCGAGTTCAAGTTCTTCCAGTGTGACTGAAGCCTTGTGGCCGTTGGGAGTGCCGCTGGTGTATAGGTCGATCATGGTTTCTCTCTTGATTAGCTGGTTGATTTACTGTTATTAAAGAGCCGCTGTAGGCACTTTCTTGCTTCATAAATACACCGAGCAGGTGGCCTGCGACTCGAAACATAGCCGCCATCAGCGAAACGATAAGGAGAGTCAGAACGAAGCCGCCAATCATGATACCCGGGCCAACTTGTGAGCGTCCTTCGAGACTGATAGTGACAAAACCTGTGGGTCCCTGTTCAAAAAGCCGGTTAAGTTCTTCTGCTTCATGATTAAATCCAGAAACAAAGTAAACCCCCGATTCCGGGAAATGTTCTGCCAGCATTTGTTGAGTCAGCTCATCGTCGGCGGTCTGTTTCCAGCCGCTGTACGGAATGGTGCTAACGCCCCAATATAGAAATCCCCAGATATAGAGCGCGAACGTGGTCACGATGATACCGAGAATTATTTTTTTCATTGATGTAACTCTTCCTCGTTGTATGTCTTTATGAGAATACCACGGGACCGCGGTATTCCAACTTGGAAATTGGTACGGTCATCCCGAATAGCTGGTATATGAATGAAGATAGGGTTATTTTTCATTTAATTGCAGGGGGAATCAGTCAATGAACAAATTACTTGTCGTGGTTGTCCTGTTGATATATGCCGGTACTGGGCTTGCTATTAACCTGCAGGAAGCCCTGGAAAATCCAGCGAGGACGGAGAAAGACAAGGCTCTGGACGCCAAACGGAAACCGTCAGAAGTGCTGGAGTTTTTTGGAATCCAACCCGGGATGAAAGTCCTTGATGTATTTGGCGGTGGTGGTTACTACGCAGAGATACTTAGCTATTTTGTTGGGGAAGATGGCAGTGTTACGCTGTACAACAACAACCCGTGGAACAAGTTTATCAATAAGAATTTAACTGAGCGATTGAAAGATAATCGTTTACCCAATGTAAAAAATGTTGTGCTTGAACCCGCGGATCTGGACAAGCTCGAAGGAAAGTTTGATGCAGCCGTCTTTGTACTGGGTATGCATGATATCTATTACGTGGATGAGGAAAACGGATGGCCGGCAATCGATAAAGAAGGATTCCTTTCGAATATCTACAGGTTGCTAAATGATGGGGGTGTGCTCGGCATCGCTGATCACAATGCAGCGCCGGGCACTGACCCGTCCGTAGTTGGCAAGAGCGTGCACCGGGTTGATCCCGCCGTTATTATCAGGGACGTTCAGGCTGCGGGGTTTACCTTTGAAGGCGAGTCCAACATTTTGCGTAACCCTGAAGATAGGCTGGAAATATCAGTATTCGATCAGTCCATCAGCAGGAGAACAGACCGCAGCGTGCTGAAATTCAGGAAATGAACATATGGGTTGATGCAGACGCCTGTCCTGGGGTGATCAAGGAGATTCTTTTTCGTGCAGCAGAGCGCACGGGTACGCGATTAACACTGGTAGCCAATCATGTCCTGCGCACGCCGCCATCAAGACATATTACCTTCCTCCAGGTCACTACGGGATTTGACGTTGCCGACAATGAGATCGTTAAACGGCTCGCGGCGGGAGATCTCGTCATCACCAGTGATATTCCACTCGCTGCGGAGGTGATAGATAAAGCAGGGCATGCCTTAAGCCCTCGAGGCGAACTTTTTACCGCTGACAATATCAAGCCACGGCTCAATATGCGGGATTTCCTGGATACCATGCGATCCAGTGGCTTCAATACAGGAGGCCCGCCTCCCTTAAATCAAGCAGACCGGCAGGCCTTCGCAAATCACCTGGATAGATTACTCGCCCAAAATATGGCCAGTCCCAGGTAATTCACTAGAAGGCAATTTCACGTCTGATGATCCTGTCGTAAAAATCACTGTCAAGTTTTGAGTAGACAGTGTCTCCAGGTTTCATGACCAGCAGCAGGTTGGCTACTTTGCCGAGGTGGTAGGCCTGATCACGGAGATCATTTTTTTGCAGCTTGTGCGTGGTTGTCGTTGGTAATTCGTCCAGGACCCGGATGAAGATTGGCCTTGCATATCCCGGAAGGTTGTCGATGATATGTTCTGAGACGCTATGGAGGTCAATGCTGTCAGCATTCAGGCCATCGCGCATAACTATCGCTGCCATACCGGCGCGTCCATCGGTTCCCGGTATTTCGACACCGTAGATATTGGTAAAAATGATGTCGGAATGTTTGTTGATGATTTCGCCCACTTCATTCGTTGAAACATTCTCACTTTTCCAGCGGTAGGTATCACCGACGCGGTCTACAAATTGATAGTGCTTCTGCCCGTAAGCGAAGCCCACCTCGACGATCTTCATCAGGTCGCCACTGTTAAAATAGAGGTCGCCCTGCAACAGTGCATTCCGTATTAGTTTTTTATCCGAGGCTTCTGCATTGGTATAGCCTTCAAACTGGGATTTCTCGGTCACCTCGATCAGCAGCAACCCCGGGTCTCCCTCCTTTACTTCGATGCACAGGCCGTCCTTGTCGCGAACGATCTCGTCATTGGCCACGTCGTACTGTACAATTTTCGTTGGCGCAATTCCCAGGCCCACAGTACAGTCCTTGTTGAATACGTTGGCGAACCCACCATTACCTTCGCTGGCGCCGTAAAACTCCCCGATTCTTTCGATACCAAACCTGTGCTTGAATTTGAGCCAGATGTCGGGTCGCAGTCCATTACCCACGATAGCCCTGATGGGATTGTCATTGTCTGTTGGTTTCTTCGGTGAATTCATCAGGTAACGGAGGAACTCGCCGATATACACAAAGCAGGTGCAATTGTATTTGCGTACATCATCCCAGAAAGCGCTGATGGAAAGTCGTCGCCGTATCACCGTTGAGGCACCAACGTGGAAGGCAGCGATTAAGCCTACCATCAGACCGGTTCCATGGTAGAGCGGCAGGCAATTATACATTCGGTCGGTACGCTTGATTCGAAGTAATGCGTCTGCTGACATAACGGCTGTGGGTAGCATTCGCTTATTTGACACCACCGCTGCCTTGGGTAGTCCGGTGGTACCCGAGGTAAAGATATAAAGAGCGATATCGCCCAGGGTGACAGTTTTAGACTCTGCATGATTACTTGCATCAACGGATTCATCCCTTGAATCCAGGTTTATCGCCCAGTTGGGCAGGGGTTGGCTTCCCTGGTCGCGAACAAACAGATAATCCTCACCATCCTTCAGGCTTAGCTGTTCCCGAATTTCATTCAGTGGTTCGGCCAATTCTTCACCGAATATACATTTTTTCGATTCCGTCAAGGTAATGCTGTGCACTAACTGTTGTCGCGTGATGTTGGTATTGATGAGGCTGGCAATGGCTCCGAGTTTACTGATCGCGAGCACCTGGACCACAAATTCGATCCTGTTTTGCATGAACAGGCTGATACAGTCGCCACGGAGAATGCCCTGTGTCTTAAGCGACCCGGCAACACGGTTCGCCCGCTCGTTCAACTCCTGCCAGGTGACCACTTCATCCTCGCACAGAAGGGCGACACCCTGTGGATGAGATGCGGCATGTTGTTCAACCAACAAGGCGACAGAACCCATGGACTCAGAAGAAGGTGGTTTTGCTGTTACAGCACTGGCGAGTATTTTTAAATCTACGAAGAAAGTGGCTATGGAACCCATCATCATCCTTTACTTAAAATTATCGGCATTTATTCAGTCGGATCGGATTGATGATACCGCTTGCAACTGTTGGCGAACAGCTGTTCGATGGCGCCCTGAATTTTGTGTGCAGACGAGTAGTTTAGGGTGAGCCGGCCGGCTGCGAATCTGCACCTATCTACCCAGGTTATGGCGTAATGTATGAACCTGCGTCAAATATTTGACGCATTGAGGATACTAACGACAGAACAACGTTCGTTTAGTGTATAGATTTGCTAGATAGATACGCATACAGATCAAATGAGTTCCGGTCGACGGGAAGTTTTCAGGAATGGATTTGTGCGACATATCTGCATTTCATGTGCGATCAAGCTCACATGAAGCATGCATCCGCTAAGGCTGGAACGCTTCTGACCGGTTCGTAATGAGTCGAGAACTAGGTGTTGTAGTCGCGCTGCGTTATAGCGTGAGCTACAGATCGTCACGTTTCCTGGTTGAGGCTAAACAGGTTTTCAAAGTTGCGTTAAAGCATTCTGGTTCCGCTGCTGTCGAGTAAAAAAGTCTACTTGAAAATGGGCCTGCCAATGTCCTTAAGTACCTTTGCTCTGATAACGACCCCGTTGTACCGCGTCTTTCCTCCTGCTGTTTATTTTTCGTACCTAAAAAATGCAGATTGCAGGTTTCCCCGGCCAAAATGAAGAATTATGCGTATTCACTGGGGTTTCAGGCAGGATGTGGGGGTCAGTTTTCGACAATTTCACTCTAATTAGCCTGTTTCCACTGATTTTACAGGCATAAATCGAAATTCAAGGTCTGACTTATTCACATCTAAAGGGGTCAGATCAGACCTTTACGGAAATGCGGACCACGAGCGGTATAGTTCTGTCAAGCGATTGGTCTACAAGGGCTGTAGCGCTATTGTACAAAAAGTAACCAATTGACCAGAGGCAAGTATTTTGGGGGTTATACAGGAATTTACCTAGTTATCACCAGAGTTATCCACAGAAATTGTGGAAAAAGTAGAGATTGGCGAGTTTGACGAACAATATGGTTAGTGAGTGCTCACATCAATACGCAAAAGTGACCCTGCTTGCCCTGAAATTTGCACTTTTCACGACATCCTCGCACCTGGGGACTGGTACTTCCAGATATCGGTACGTCGGTAACCCAGTAAAAATATCAAAGTGGAGGCCATCATGCCGGGAACAAGGGCGTCTAGTGGCCCCCAGACACCGATAATGAAGCCCAGCACGAGTGATCCTACGGGTACTGCAGCCATCATCCCCAGAATGAAGATCGACATGATGCGAGCCCGATATTCGGCACTGGCGAATTCCTGTACCATCAGGCGTGACATGGTGGTGGTTACGCCCATATTGAATCCCCAGTAGGCGATTGCAGCCCAGACAAGCCATAAATCAGGTTCGAGCCAGAGGATCACCAGGACCGGAATCCTGGATAACTGCATGATCAGGTACAACCGGCCTGGCCGGGCCAGAGGCATGAAACGCAGTAAGCCAAAGGTGGCAACCAGTGACCCGAAATAGAAGACGGCGGTCATGTTGGCAAGCAAGACGGCATCACCTGAATAGACCCGGGTGATAATAAAAGGTACGGCCACCAGCCAGGCCCCTGCGTTGAAAAATCCCGACAGGCTGTTCAGTCCAATCAGGTCCCTTGCCAGCTTGAATCTCCAGACATGGGCGAGACCATCGCGAATGGTATGAAGGGTGGATTCTCTGGCTATCTGGGCTTGTGGCGGAGCGGGAGTGAGCCTGGCAACGAAAAAGGCGCCAAGGACAAACATCGCGGCCTGCAGGTAAAGCACATTTTCAAGGCCCAGTGTATCCAACTCTCCGGCGATCTTGGTTCCGGCGATGGAGGCTATCGATCCAATGCCGGTTGAAAGACTGATGGCAAATTGCAGCTTGTTACCCGCAACCCGATTCAGGATCGTGTTTCTGGCGGGGTTGGAAGCGCTGTTGAGGAGGTTGGCGACAAGGGCGGCCGCAATTAACAGCCAGAAACCGATCAGCCCGTAGATTGAAGCGATAGCCAGAACCAGTGGCGGAATCGCGCTGAGATAGTGCACCTGGATCAGCAGCTGCCGTCCATCCTGGCGGTCGCCGATCACGCCGCCCCACAACATAAATATCAACCCGGGGATCGCGATCAGCATTTGTGCGAACCCAACGCGTTCTGGTGTTTCGTGCAGGATACCAACCAGTATCCAGATCACCAGCAGTTGCTGGATACTGAAGCTTCCCATCCAAAGCGCGTTACCAGTGTTGTACCAGCTAAGTTGATAATTACTAGGAGGTAAAACGGGTGCAGACTGCTCAGACATGCGCGCCATCATAACCTAATGAAAATCAAGGGATCAGATGATCTTCAAGAAACTACCGCTGTTCGCAGCAGGCTTACCCAGGACTCACTCCTCCGCTGGCTTGCGCGGCCCCCGGGCTCGGGCGCCCCCGGCTTCCTTCTCTTTGGTCCTGAGCCCCTGCGGGTCCGACGGCGGCACCCCTCCTCCCGCCGTTCAGCGCTACGCTTTTACGGCTACGGAGTGAGTCCTGGGCAAGCCTCCTGCTAGTCAGCTGTACATTATTATTATCAGCCTAAGCAGTCTTATTAGCGTTAGATCAAAAGAAAATACCAACAGGTTCCCTTGCCGTAGCCGTAAAAGCGAAGCACCGAAAGACGAGCGAGACCTGTAAGGGCTCGGGAGGAAGTGAGGGGAGCACGAGGGGGACGCCCAGTCGGCTGCGAGCCAGCGGAGGCAAGGGAACCTGTTGATATTTTCTGGCGGCACCGGGTAAGGTTATTGAGTTCTGAAGTCTAGCCTGGGACCTGTGTTACATTGCCGGCAATCGAAATATGGGAAATTAGGATGGTTGTGGAAGTCGAGGGCTACTGTGACGAGAAGTTCGCTAATGTTCGTGAGTTGTTTGCGTCAAATATTGAAAAGGATCTGGATATTGGCGCCTCGTTCGCGCTGACGGTTGATGGTGAGATGGTGATTGATCTCTGGGGAGGGCATCTCGATGAAGCGCGGACACAGCCGTGGCAGGAAGACACCATTGTCAATGTTTACAGCACCACTAAGACGATGTCCTTTCTCTGTGCATTGCTGCTGGCTGACCGTGGTGAATTGAACTTCGATGCCAACGTGGCGGATTACTGGCCGGAATTTGCAGCTGCGGGTAAGAAAAACGTCAAGGTCTGGCACATCATGGCGCATGCTGCCGGACTGTCTGGAATGGATGTGCCGGTGACGTCGCAAGACCTGTACGATTGGAACAGGATTGTTGAATTGCTGGCGGGGCAAGCGCCCTGGTGGGAACCGGGCACAGCCTCCGGTTACCACGCTATCACCCAGGGCTACCTGATTGGTGAAATTGTCAGGCGAATAACGGGTTTATCCCTGGGTACTTTTTTCCAGCAGGAGATAGCAATTCCCCTTGCGGCAGACTTCCATATCGGCGTCCCTGAATCAGAATTTTCCCGTATAGGAAATTTGATTCCTGCTGGTGACGGAAGTGCCCCTGGTACAGAAGATGATCCGGATTCTATCGCCAGCAGAACATTCAAAAACCCGCCCATATCCGTATTTGACTCGTACACGGAAGCTTGGCGTAAAGCGGAAATTCCAGCCGCTAACGGTCATGGCAACGCCAGGGCTGTGGCCAGATTGCAGGCGCCGCTTGCCTGCGGGGGTTCGGCTTTCGGCGTGGATCTTTTCTCCAGGGCCACTGCTGAATCAGTCATGAAGGAGCGGATCAGTGGCGTGGACCTGGTACTTGCCGTGCCGATGGCATTTGGTCTCGGTTTTGGCCTCAATTCGTCCGAGGTGCCGTTGTCACCAAACGCCAATGTCTGTTACTGGGGTGGCTGGGGCGGGTCCAGCGTCCTTGTTGATCAGGATGCGAGTCTATCCGCGTCATTTGTAATGAATAAAATGTTCGCGGGATTACTGGGAGATGTGCGGTCCTATCACCTGGTCCAGGCCGTCTATAAGAGTCTCGGATAGGAAAATAGAATCAGAATGCGAGAGTTCATTGTCAGAGCGCGCAAAGCTCCCGTCGATGCGGACAAGTTTCTTGCCGCCGTCGGCTCCGGAGCCCACGTGGAATATCTCGCCCAAATGATAGTGAATGCACTGTTTATTGCCAAAGGCCATCGTCGGGACACGACACTGACTCTGGTATTGGAAGACAGTGCTGACTATTCCCGTGCCCTGATCATGCAGGGAAGTTCTCTTGGCAGTTTATCCGGGATGAATGAGAGCGCCCTACTGAATACCTGCGCGACTGCACTACGAGCGGGCAGGAGGCTGGGCAAAGAAACGAGTCTGGTTTGCGATGATGGCATTGTCGTTACGGCTATCAGTTTTGAACATCTGGTTAAAGAAAAAGCACTTCATCAGGAGGTCTACATGCTGGACGTCAAGGGCGTTGATATTCGAGACACATTTATTTCGGATAATGCTGTGTTTCTCCTCACTGACCATATCCCGATGCCGAAAAAGACGTTTAACTCACTTGCCCGCCAGGGTGTGATGAAGTTGTCACTGGGTCCCGTCATGCTGCACGCGTCCCAGTGCATTTCTGTTATTCACAATGAGCTGGACAGGCTCGGTTGTTAGGTCCCGACGATTAGGGAATAATCACACGCCTGTTTTTATCGCATCTATTCAGCGGGACTATCTATGTCAGATCAATCTATGTCAGATCAATCTATGTCAGATCAGATTATAGCGAATCAGGTTCGATCCATCGCTATTCTGGGCGGAACAGGAGACCTGGGTGGCGGTCTGGCAAGGCAGTGGTCTCGAGCCGGGTATAAAATCCTGATTGGATCCAGGACACTGGAAAAGGGAAAAGCTGCAGCCCATGCCCTGCTTGCGGAATTTCCGGATCTGAGCGTGACCGGTCATGAAAACCTGGATGCTGCGACCCAGGCAGATATTGTGGTGCTGACGGTACCCTTCGCCCATCAGTTAAGTACCCTTGAAACAGTAAAGCCGGGGTTGCTCGGCAAAATCCTTATTGATGTTACCGTTCCCCTGGTACCGCCAAAAGTCGGCACAGTGCAGTTGCCGGAAAAAGGATCTGCAGCAGTACAGGCACAGGATTTCCTGGGGGACGGGGTTCAGGTGGTGTCCGCGTTTCAGAATGTGGGCGCGCAACATCTGCGGGAAGACCATGCCATCGCGTGTGATGTCCTGGTTACTGGCGATAAGAGGGCGGCCAGGAATACGGTCCTGTCTCTGATTGAAGCAGTAGGCCTGCGCGGCTGGCATGCCGGGCCTCTCGTCAATGCGGCCGCAGCGGAAGCGATGACTTCAGTTTTGATTTCCATCAACAGACATCACAAAATCGACGGTGCCGGGATCGTAATCACCGGTGAATCAAAAACCTGATGAGACTCACGTTTATTGCGGTTGAAAATATACCCATGGTGCAACCGGGAGATGACCTCGCGACCCTGATTGACCAGGGCTTGGAAACCATGGGTGAAGTGCTGCAGGATGATGATGTTATTGTGATAGCGCAAAAAATTATTTCCAAGGCGGAAAACAGATATTTGGACCTGAGTAAAGTTGAACCGTCCGATGAAGCGATAGAGCTGGCGTTGGAAGTGGATAAAGATCCGCGTAAAGTTCAGGCGATTCTTGATGAATCCCGTGAAGTCATCCGCAAGCGTCCGGGTGTGCTGATTGTGGAGCAAAAACTTGGTTTTGTTCAGGCTAATGCAGGCATCGACCAGTCAAATATTATCAGTGAAAACGGGGATGACGATGATCTGTGCCTGCTGTTGCCTATTGATCCGGATAAAAGTGCGGCTGACCTGAGAAACGAAGTCAGTGCGCGCCATAATATAAACGTTGGGGTGATTATTAACGATTCCATTGGTCGGGCATGGAGAATCGGCTCCCTGGGTCTGGCTATCGGTGTGGCCGGGTTTACTGCTTTAGAGGATTACATTGGTCAGACAGATATCTATGGTCGGGAGCTGCTTGTGACACAGGTCGGCGCGGCCGACGAAATGGCTGCGGGCGCGTCCCTGGTGATGGGCCAGACAGATGAGAAGACACCGGTGGTCATCGTGCGGGGTTACAAGCCAAGGGATCCCGAAGACAAGAGTCTAAGAGGTGTCGCTCCACTGCTGCGACCCAAAGACATGGACCTGTTCAGGTAGGTTAGGACAGTCTTCTGATGAATTTTTCCGAACAGTCAACTTGCCTGGCGATTTCTGGTGGTGTGGGTGGTGCAAAGCTGGCTTTGGGGTTGTCCCGCGTCCTTGCGCCGGGTCAGTTAACGGTTATCGGTAACACGGGCGACGACTTCACGCATCTGGGGTTCTACATCTCACCTGACCTGGACACAGTGATGTATACCCTGGCAGGCGTCAATAACAAAGATCTGGGCTGGGGTCAGGCCGGGGAGAGCTGGAATTTTCTCGACGCGGTAAAGAGAATGGGCGGCGAAACCTGGTTTCAGCTGGGGGACCGGGATCTTGGCACCCACGTGGTGCGTACCCAAATGCTGGAGGCGGGTAAATCCCTCAGCGAAGTTACTTCCCATCTCTGTCGGCAGTTGTCTATAGAGCATGAGCTTGTTCCCATGACGGATGACCCGGTGGCTACCATTGTCCACACACGCTCGGGAGAAAATCTGGCTTTTCAACATTATTTCGTGCGGGACAGATGCAAGCCGCAGGTCACTGGTTTTACTTTCAGTGGTCTTGATGTGGCGAAACCGGCACCCGCGTTTCTTCGTGCACTGCAAAGTCCCTCCCTCGTTGCGATCGTTGTTTGTCCGTCCAATCCTTTTGTCAGTGTCGATCCCGTGCTCAAGATTCCGGGTGTGATGGACGCAATAGGCTCGAGTGAAGCCGCGGTTATCGCAGTCTCTCCTATTGTTGCCGGGCAGGCCATTAAAGGACCCGCCGCGAAGATGATGGCGGAACTCGGTATGCCACAGACAGCCTTGGCGGTAGCGCAGCATTACGTCGAGCAATACCCTGGAAAGATGCAGGGGTTTGTGCTGGATGAACAGGACAGGCCATTGCGCGATGAGGTAGAGGCGCTGGGCCTTTCGACTATCGTCACAAACACAGTCATGGTAACGTTGCAGGACAGGGTTGACCTGGCCAGGGTCGTTCTGAATTTTTCCAGTGAGATCACTTCCCGATGACCATTTCCTAATGAGAACCACAGCCGTTATTCCGATCAAGCAATTAGAAAATGCGAAACAACGATTGGCTTCCATCCTCAATACTGATGAGCGCAATCAATTTTTTAGAACGATGGTGGAAGATGTATTAACGACCACCGAAGCCTGTACACTGGTGGATGAAATTATTGTTGTCACCGATGATGATGTGGTTGCCGAGCTGGCCCTTGGCTTTGGGGCCGAGATATTAAGCGAACCGGAGGTCGCGGGTCTGATTCCCGCGGTCACCAAGGCAGCCAGGTATCTCGCAGATAATGGCGTTGATATCATGCTCTTCCTTCCTGGAGATGTGCCGCTGGTAACGCCGGAAGAGCTCGAGGTCGTGCTGGAAGGATTTGGCCGGCAAGACAGGTCTGAAATGATGATCGTGCCTGCATCTGATCTTGGCGGCTCCAATTGCATTGCCTGCTCAAAGCCCGATTGCATGGAATTTGGCTTCGGTGAAGATAGCTTCAGGCGGCATCTGGCCATTGCCCGCAGGCTGGGTATTGAGCCGAGCGTCGCGAAATTGCCTGGTATTGGCCTTGATATCGATACGCCGGATGATCTGAGGGAACTCGCATCGATACTGGTGGACTCACGCATCGAATCGCATACACATCGTTTTTTCAGGGAAAGTGGCATACTGGAAAGAATTTCGGAAGGACTTTTAAGGATAAGTTAAGGTAGGCTCATGAGCGACTTTGAAAATTTGTTAGCAAAAGCGGAATCCGGTCAGCTGGATGCGGGTGAGATTCTTGCACTGTCCGCTACGACCGATACGCGCTCGCTCATGACAGTCGCTGCAAGGTTGCGCGACGAGGGACATCAGACGACGGTATCCTATTCACGTAAAGTCTTCATCCCGCTGACACATCTCTGCCGCGATGTTTGCCATTACTGTACCTTTGCACAAGTGCCGCGAAAGCTGAAAGCGCCATACATGACACCGGAAGAGGTGTTGAAGATTGCCCAGGACGGTGCAGCGGCGGGTTGCAAGGAAGCGTTGTTTACCCTCGGTGACAAGCCGGAGCTTCGCTACAAGGCGGCCAGGGATGGATTAAAGGAACTTAAACAGGATTCGACCCTGTCGTACTTAAGAGATATGGCGCAGATGGTTTTCGATGAGACTGGCCTGTTCCCTCATTTAAATCCCGGCCTGATGAATGCTGACGATTTTGATGAGCTGCGAAAGGTTTCGGTCTCCATGGGTATCATGCTGGAGAGTTCCTCCATGCGCCTGACGGAGAAGGGGATGCCGCATTACGGTTCTCCCGACAAGATTCCGGAACGGCGTTTCGAAACAATGCGTCTTGCGGGAGAGGCAAAGGTTCCGTTTACATCCGGCATCCTGATTGGCATTGGTGAAACCAGGATGGAAAGGATTGAATCGTTGCTGGCGTTACGCGAGGCCAATTCGACTTTTGGGCATATCCAGGAAATCATCATCCAGAACTTCAGGGCGAAACCAGATACCCTGATGGCGAATGCCAGAGAACCGGACCTGGATGAATTACTTTGGACGATAGCGCTAGCCAGGATTATTTTTGGACCGGCCATGAACATCCAGGCACCACCGAACCTGAGCCCCGGAGCGCTGGAACAGATTGTGGATTCAGGGATCAATGACTGGGGCGGAGTTTCCCCGGTCACACCCGATTTTGTCAATCCTGAAGCGCCCTGGCCGCACCTTTCAAATCTCGCGAGTGAGACGGCCAACGCCGGTAAATTGCTAATAGAACGATTGGCTATATACCCGGACTATGCCATGGACCTTGACCAATGGGTTGACCCGAAAGTTAAGCCGTTTGTCATGGGGGCAATAGATGGGCAAGGTTTCGCCCGCGCTGAATCCTGGGCAGCTGGACATACGGTGCTGCCGCCGCAAGGTGAGCTTGCACGTGTGACTAACCTGCCTAAATCACAGCCATTGCAGGAACTTGCCGACATACTTGAAAAATCGTCTCTGGGACATGAGTTGAGCGAAGCGGAAATCGTCCGCCTGTTCAAAGCCCGTGGTGATGAATTTACCCATGTATGCCAGGCAGCCGACAGATTGCGCCGGCAGGTTGCAGGAGACGAAGTCACCTATTGCGTCAATCGAAATATCAATTACACGAATATCTGCTATTTCAAGTGCCAGTTTTGCGCTTTCTCAAAAGGCAAGCTGAGTGAGAACTTACGCGGCCGGCCTTATGATCTGTCCCCGGAAGAAATCATGCGCAGAACCAGTGAAGCCTGGGCAAGGGGCGCGTCGGAAGTCTGCCTGCAGGGTGGTATTCACCCGGAATACACTGGGCAAACCTACATTGATATTTGCCACAGTATTAAACAGGTCGTGCCTGCCATGCACATTCATGCTTTTTCTCCGCTGGAAGTCTGGCAAGGAGCACATACCCTCGGCTTGGGTATCGGCGAATTTTTAGGACAGTTAAAAGAAGCAGGTCTTGGAACGCTGCCAGGTACGGCCGCTGAAATTCTCGATGATGAGGTGCGCGAGACACTTTGCCCTGACAAGATCAATACGGCGCAATGGCTGGAAGTCATGGAAGCGGCGCATGCACAGGGGTTCAACACTACCGCGACCATCATGTGTGGTCACATGGAAGAGTACAAGCATGTAGCGAGGCATCTTCTTAGAGTCCGGAATTTACAGTTGAAAACAGGCGGTTTCACCGAGTTTGTTATTTTGCCTTTTATTCACATGGAGTCGCCAATCTACCTGAAAGGTCGTGCGCGTAAAGGTCCGACGTTCAGGGAAGCCATATTGGTCCACGCCATCTCTCGCCTGGTGCTTCATCCCTGCTTCAAAAACATCCAGGCCTCATGGACGAAACTCAGCCACGATGGTGTTCGTGCTTGCCTGCAGGCAGGCGTGAATGATCTTGGTGGAACCCTGATGAATGAAACAATCACTCGTGCCGCAGGGGCGAGGCACGGGCAGGAAACATCTCCAGAGGAGATGGAAGAAATCATTCGCAGCATCGGCCGAGTGCCGAGACAGCGATCGACGACTTATGGTGAAGTATCAGAGGTACAGAAACAGAAATCGTTTGGGGCCAGTGAACTAAAAGACCCTGTATACACGTCGGCAATAAAATACGAACGAAAAAAACGAGGCAGCGGTAAAAAGCAACTGTACCGGCCCGGCTTTGATGCAAAGAACCTTAACCAACTGGCCCCAGGGAACGAAGAGAATATTTCCAGCGCGGACATTATCTGACCGCAGACGGCCTGCAAGCTACAATATTAAAATAACAAGGAAACAGTATGACTGTGCCCCAAAGAACGGCATTGACACTCCCGGACCCTCGCGGGGTCGAGGCTACCATTGAGCTCGCTAAATGGGCCGAAGACGAAGGCTATGATGATCTCTGGTTTGCAGACAGTTCAGGTGTGGATGCGTTAACGACTGCTGCTGCAGTTGCTATTAATACGCAGAGGTGCAGGATTGGCACCGCTATTATTCCGGTTTTTTCCAGAACGCCAGCAGTACTTGCTTCGACGGCGCACGTGTTAAACAAGCTGTCAAAGGGACGATTCATTCTTGGGCTGGGATCTTCGAGCCAAACGATGATGGAGAACTGGCATGGGCAAAAATTTGAGAAGCCTTTGTCACGGGTTAAGGAAACCACCCTGCTTATCAAGAGTATGCTTTCGGGCGAGAAATCAGATTTTGATGGTGACACCGTCCAGAGTCATGGTTATAGGCAAATACCCCTGGAAGCAGGTGAACAGCCCGTATATATGGCGGCATTGCGTGGCAAGATGCTGGAGGCAGCAGCTGAATTTAGCGATGGCGTCATCTTGAATCTGTTCCCGAAAGACGCGCTTCCAAAAATGATGGAACATATCAGGATCGGTGCTGAACGTGCCGGTAAGAAACTGGAAGATGTTGAAATCGTCTGCCGCCACCAGATCATCGTGACAGATGACAAGCCAGGGGCGCGGGATCTCATTCGCAGGGGCTTTGCACCCTACTATGCAACACCAGTGTATAACGCCTTCCTTGCCTGGGCCGGTTATGAAGATGTTGCTAAAACAATTGCTGAAGGCTGGGCAGCCAAAGACAGGGCCAAGACCACCGGAGCGCTTGATGATGCGCTGGTGGATGACATCGCTATTTTGGGGTCCCTGGAAGAGTGTCAGGACAGGATTCGGGAGTATGCCGATGGCGGAATAACCACGCACATTGTTTCCTGTGTTTCACCAGCAGAAGCACAAACGACATTCGAAGCATTTACGGCCAGCAAATTTTCCTTTTAGGTGGAAACCAGCTGATCAGACAATTGGATGCAGCTATCTGGCGAGACTTTTTACTGAAACTTTTTGTTGAAAGAAAGGAGGGGTACACCATGAAACTTGGGGTAATGAGCGGATATTCAGGCAAGGTCATCAGCCTGGATATTGATCGCATAAAATACGCGGAAAGCCTGGGTTACGATTCGGTTTGGACGGCTGAAGCCTATGGTTCGGATGCGGTGACACCCGCAACCTGGATACTGGCCAACACAGACACCATCAAAGTCGGCACGGCGATCATGCAGATGCCTGCGCGAACACCCGCCTGTGCAGCGATGACCGCCATGACCCTTAACCAACTCTCGAATGGCAGGTTTATCGTTGGCCTCGGTGCATCAGGTCCTCAGGTAGTGGAAGGCTGGCATGGGGTTGCCTATGGCAGGCCTATCACTCGAATCAAAGAGTACGTCAGCATCATGAGAAAGATCATGGCCCGGGAAGGACCGGTTACGCACCAGGGTTTTCATTACAGTCTGCCCTATGGCGGTGACGACGGCACCGGTCTCGGTAAACCGCTCAAGAGTATTTTGCAGGCAGATACGTCGATTCCGATTTACACGGCTTCAATTACGCCCAAGGGTCTGGAAGGGAGTGCTGAGGTAGCTGACGGCGTCTTCCCCATCTGGATGAATCCCGAGCGCTATGACATTTTCGAAGAATCAATAAACAAAGGGCTTGAGAAAGGGGGTAAAACCCTGATGGACTATGACATCGCTCCGTTTGTGACCTGTGTGATGGGTGATGATGTTGATGCCTGCCGGGCGCCCATCAAGGGGAATATGGCGCTCTATATTGGTGGTATGGGTGCCCGGGATAAAAACTTCTATAACGACTATGCAAAGGCGCTCGGGTTTGAAGATGCTGCCGTCAAGATTCAGGATCTGTTCCTGTCGGGTAAAAGGGAAGAAGCCATAGCGGCTGTTCCTGATGAACTGGTTGATGCTGTGCACCTGGTAGGACCTGCAGAGCGAATAAAGGAGAGGCTGCAAGCCTGGAAAGAAGCGGGCTCCAAAGGGCAGGTCGGTAGTATGCTGATTGCGGCTAATCAGCGTGAAGCTCTGGAGCTGATCGCCAGCGAGATGTTATAGCCTGACCCTGGGATGGGGCGGTGGTCGATGACCTATAGGATAAAGGTTTGTAACGGTATCAGTGAAGTTGGCCAGGGGCCATGGGATGCATGTGCCAATCCCCCATCCGTCCCTTTCGATCCGTTCCTGTCATTCGCCTTTCTTCATGCTCTGGAAGAAAGTAAGTCCGCAGTGCCCGCAACTGGCTGGGCGCCTCGTCACCTGTTACTGGAAGATGAGAGCGGCTGCGTCAAAGGTGTCGTCCCCCTGTATCTCAAAAATCATTCCCAGGGTGAATACGTTTTTGACTACAGCTGGGCGGATGCTTTCGAACGCGCCGGCGGACGCTACTATCCAAAACTGCAATGCTCCATTCCATTTACACCCGCCACCGGTAGAAGGTTGCTAACGAGTAGCCATGAATATGAAGAATACTTGGTGTCCGGCATCATGCAGATTGCCGAGAAGATGGAGGTTTCTTCGGTACATGTCACTTTTGCAGAAGAAAGCCAATGGGATCGAATGGGCGATATGGGATTTCTGCAGCGAACCGATAAACAGTTTCACTGGCACAACCATAACTATGAATCGTTCGACGATTTTCTGCGTGATCTTTCCTCAAAAAAACGGAAAAATATAAAGAGGGAAAGAAAAAACGCGGTGACCAACGGCATTGAGATTGAATTGCTTAGTGGCAGCGATCTAAAAGAAGAACACTGGGAGGCGTTTTTCAGGTTCTACCGGGATACCGGCAGCCGCAAGTGGGGTTCCCCTTATCTGACGCGTCAGTTTTTTTCGATCATCGGTGAGACAATGCCGGAGCATGTTTTACTGATAATGTGTAAGAGAGCAGGACGTTATATCGCCGGGGCGATCAATTTCATCGGCAGCGAATGTCTCTATGGCCGTAATTGGGGTTGCCTTGAGGACCACCCATTTCTCCATTTTGAAGTTTGTTACTACCAGGCGATCGAATTTGCAATCAATCACCGCCTGCAACGTGTAGAAGCCGGTGCCCAGGGACCTCATAAACTGGCGCGAGGTTATATGCCGACTCACACCTACAGTGCACACTGGATAGTGAATGCTTCGTTTCGGGAAGCGGTGGGTAGCTACCTGAAGCAGGAAAAACGATATGTGCAGGAAGAGATCGACTATATCAATGAACATTCACCATTCAGGAAGACCGACTAGACGATAGAGTTTTCGATGCTTACGATATTGCCTGAGACTAAAAGTTCTCTTTGAAAGTGCGCAGATCCAGTTCGTGGGTCCAGGCGTTGCGGGGCTGTTTGTACAAGTACATGTAAGCCTCGGCGATCCCGCCTAATCCAACCAGGCCATCTTCACCCGCGCGTTCAACAAACTCGGGGTATTTGCTGATAATTTTCTCGCCCGCGATGCCGCCGTCGATGACCACATGACCTATGTGTATTCCCTGCGGCTGAAATTCTCGAGCCAGGCTTTGCGCCAGGGCACGCAGGCCGGCCTTTCCCGCGGTGAAGGCCGCAAAGTCAGGCCTGCCTCGCATCGAAGCGCTTGCACCGGTAAACAGCAGCGTTCCGGACTTTCGCTCGATCATCGCCTTGATGACTTCCCTGGCGAAAAGAAATCCACCCAATGTGCAGACCCGCCACGCGGATTCGAAATAACTTGCCTGCATTTCCAGGAAGTTGCCAGGGAAGTTGTTACCCGCGTTGTAAATTGCAAGATCGATAGGACCGATCGCTTCGGCTTCGTTCACAAGCTGTTTAATCTGTGACTCATCGGTAGCATCGGCCACCACTGCTGTCGCTTCACCACCATTGCCGCGAATCGCGTCGCGGACCGTTTTGATGCTTCGCAAGGTTCTACCTGCGATTACCACATGCAGACCTTTATTCGCTGCATGGGTGCATAGATAACCGCCAAGACCTTCAATGGGACCTACACCGATAATGACGGCTGTTTTGATCATGATAACTCCTACCAGGTCTCACCGAATGGTCTGATCACAGATTCAAAGGACCAGGCAGACCTGGGCTGGTGCGCAACCTGCCAGATGTGATCTGCAATATCCGTGGGGTGACAGAAAAAGTCATCCGGCTGGTCCTTGAATCTTTCCCTTGCCCAGGGCACGCTGATGACGGCGTCGATGGCAACATAGGCGATATGCACGCCACTGGGACCGGCATGGCGGGCCATGGATTCGGCCAGGATCCTCTGCGCCGCCTTGGTCGGCGCGAATCCGGCGAAATTGGCTTTGCCCCTGAATGCAGAGGTGTTACCCGTACAGATGATCACGCCTCTACCGGCCTCCATCATGGCAGGCACCAGCGCTTGCCCTAGTTGCAACAGTGCCATGGTATTGACTTCAAAATTTTTCTGCAGTGTGCTGGGCTTTATACTCATAAAATCACCAAAGGCACCACCGACTGCGTTGTGAATAACAACTTCAGGGTCCCCGAGATCTTTCTTGATCTGATTAATTGTGCTGGAAAAGGCAGCGCTATCCGAAACATCGCAGACAAAGGTGTGAGTATTGCCAGTTTCAGCTTGAAGGGCTATGAGGCGTTCTTCATTGCGTGCGATCATGGCAACTTCATAGTCTGCCGAAAATCGTTTTACGATAGCCTGACCAGTGCCCGGACCAACTCCCGTAACAAGACAAATTGGTTTCATTGCTGTTCCTGTTGCTCTACTAACAGGATAGCAGGATAGTAAATGCGCTGTTCCCTAGCCTCTGGATGCCCGGTTGAGTTCCCATGCGTCGATCTTTGAAATTAAAGCGACCGGACAGAGACGTTCTTTACTTGGCTTGCCGGAAAATCGAGCGAGCAATGCTGGAATTGAGCGCATTTCACATCCCGGTGTCGCCATGAGTGCTGCAGGCACAAATGACAGCCCCAGGTGCGCATAAAAGTAGCTGAGCCACAGGATAAGTGGGATTCCAAAAATCGGATTGATTCACTTTGAACTCTTAGGCACAACAATCAGCGTCCATCTGGATTGGAGGGCAGGGGACGTCCCCGAAAGAACAATACACACAACAGTCACCTTGTTTTGGCCGCAGAAGCTTGCCGCAACCCTTGCAGTCATAATAGAATTGGCAGGCATCTGTCGGCATTTCATCCTTCGACTGATGCCCGCACTCCGGGCAGGTAATTGTTGAATAGGCTTCAAAGCGATTTTCGCTCATGAACCTTCCTTGGTGATTACTGAAGTCGGGAATCCGACATTGGTGGCAGCCATCGCTATCTCGTTGGCATCCGTCTGACTGCCGTCGAATTCTGCAATTGCGGTATTGGACTTGATATCAACGGTTACGTTTTTGACACCATCCACATTCTCCATCGCCTTTCTGACAGTGATAGGGCAGGCAGCGCAGGTCATGTTCTCCACTGCAAACGTTTGCACGGCAAGGTGAACAGTTGTTTCAGAGTCTGCCCAGGCCGTTATATTGAAGATAAGGGTACAAAGTAGCAGTAGTGCTTCGATCTTGTATTTCATCATTTTCTCCTAGTATTGCGATAATGTGCCTAAAAATCTCTCTAGTAAAAGAAAGGTGCCCAGAAATCGATAGTCAACGCAAGAATCACCAGTGATACAGCTATCCACAGTGCGCTTTTTGTCAAATAATTCGATACTGGGCTTGCGCAAAAAGAACCTTCGCAGGCCACTTTCGGTTTATGGTAGCTCCACCAGTATCCCGCACCCAAAAAGATGAAAGTTATACCGGCAAATATCGGTTTATAAGGCTCCAACACACTCAGGTTTCCGATCCAAGCACCACTCACACCCAGGGTTACCAGCACTAACGGTGCGATACAACATGAAGACGCCAGCAGCGCACCACAGATGCTTGCTAGCGCCGCCAGTTGCCCCTTCTGTACGTCAGATTTTGTGAGGACAGTCGCGCTCTCGATAATTTCCATAGGATAATTGGCCTCCTGTGACCACCTATTTTAAAACCTCTAGTAACTGCAGGTGCAAGCAGATTTTTAACTTATCTGACTCATCCATCAACCATCGTTGCATGGCGCCCCTGACTGAGTTGAAAATTGTATCACCAGGGAAGGTTCGATCATTGTTGCCAATAAGACCGACGAGTCGATTGATTAGCGAGGCCGTGGATACCCTTGCGTGGGGAAGCGTACAATATTGGGCCACAAAGGGTAGATTATGAAATACCAACTCCTCGAAATTGAGCCGTTAACGCCGCGTATTGGCGCGATCATACATGGCGTTGATCTGACCCGGCCTTTGAGTGATGAAATGTTCAGCGAGATTCACGATGCGTGGATGGATCACCTGGTACTGTTTTTTAGGGACCAAGCGATGACATCGGAACAGCACCTGGCGTTAGGCGAACGATTTGGCGAATTGCATATCCATCCCGCTGCTCCCTACGCAGACAATAATCCCGCACTGATGAAAGTCCATACGGACAAGGACTCTTTGCGCAATAACGGCGAAGGCTGGCATTCTGATGTTTCGGCGGATATCGAGCCGCCCATGGCCAGCATTCTGCATATCCATCAAACGCCAGGCCAGGGTGGTGATACGCTCTGGGCAAATATGTATGAAGCTTACGATGCTTTGTCGGATCCCATAAAGACGTTATTGGATTCGCTGACCGCGTTGCATACTGCAGATTACACGGGGTTGTATGGAGAACACCCACCGCAGAGGGAAAATCCGAGGGCAGAGCATCCGGTCATTCGTACGCATCCCGTGACCGGACGGAAGGGCTTGTTTGTCAACAGTGGCTTCACCAGGCGGATTAAGGGGATTAGCCTGGCAGAAAGCGATGCGTTGCTGGCAATGTTGTTTGAACATGTTAAAAATCCGAATTTCCATTGCCGGTTTCGATGGCTGCCTGATTCTGTGGCCATCTGGGATAACCGCTGCACCCAGCATATGGCCATCTGGGATTACTACCCGCAAACGCGCAGCGGAATTCGCGTTACGGTCAAAGGCGACAAACCTTTTTAACGATGAGTCATACTTTCTTCATCACTGATGTATTTGCGGAATCGCCTTACACAGGTAATCAGTTGGGCACCCTGCTTGATGCTGCTGATATAACTTCGATCGACATGCAGAAAATTGCCCATGAGTTTAATTTCGCTGAAACTACGTTTATTACAGGCGGCAGTCTTGAACGGGGTTTTGATGTTCGTATTTTTACCCCGAACTCGGAATTGCCTTTTGCCGGACATCCAACACTCGGTACCGCTTACCTGATCAGAAACGAAATTCTAAAAACAAACGTAAGCGAACTGACTCTGAATCTTGGTGTTGGCAATATACCGGTGACCTTTTCTGAAGACGACGTCTCCTGGATGAAGCAGAAAACTCCAAGGTTTGGCGAGCCAGTTTCAAGAGAGGCAATAGCAGATGAACTGGGCATACAGGCGTCTGACATAGATCGCCAATTCCCAGTGTTGCCTGTATCTACGGGGTTGGAATTTCTAATGGTGCCGTTGAACAGTTACAAGGCACTGAAAGCGGCGCGAGTTACCGATGGCAAACTCGCCGATGGTTATTTTGTTTTCTGTAATGGTGGCTATAACGACAGGCAGGATATTCAGGCGAGAATGTTTGCGTCTGCTCTGGGTGTTGCAGAAGATCCTGCAACCGGAAGCGCCAATGGATGCCTGGCGAGCTATCTGGTTGAATTTAAATATCTTGGCAGCAACGAGGTGGAAGTTGTCGTCGGGCAGGGTTACGAAATTGATCGCCCGTCGCAACTTTATCTCCGGGCATCCAGGCTCGATGCTGTCTATGACATCCGTGTTGGTGGAAAGGTCCGCGTGGTTGCAGAGGGCAGGTGGCGTTGAAACTCCAGGTTACTGAATTGCTGCTGGTAAACGATCTTCAAAGTTTTCTTTCAAGTTCAATATGGCTGTAGAGCCCAATGAAGTTCCACAGTTTCTGGGAAATTCTGTCAACATCAGCATGTTTTATGGCGGACTGGAGTTCTTCAGTTGCGCTGATAATGACGGGTAAATGTAATCTTCCACCATACCTCAAGATCCACGTGCATACTTTTTCCAGATTCTTGGCGTTACCTTCGTTCCAGGCAGATTGCATTTCGAGGAGCTTCGAACCGAGCTGGGAGATAAAGTTTTC
>JACZXW010000086.1 GCA_022571415.1 Pseudomonadota bacterium | reverse complement strand
CCCGTTCCGGCAGGGTTGGCGGAAGGTTTTTGGCGCAAAGCGGTCGCAGGAGGCGGTCCTCTGCACCAGACTCCCGCGCAATAAGTGGCATGGTTTCCTTACGCTGTGATTTAGGCCGTTGCCCGACCACCTCCCCGGTAATAATAAAATCGAACTGGTTTTCTTCCATCCAGGCCCAGGCCTGTGCCTTGTTTACCATGAAGATCTTGCAGTCGAGGCATGGATTGAGGTTCTGGCCATATCCATGGACCGGGTTGAGGACGACATCCTTGTATTCCTCAATGACGTCAATGATGTGCAGTTTGATGCCTACCTGTTCCGCCACCCAAAGCGCATTGTTCCTTTTCTGCTTGTTCCGGTCTTTTAACCGAATGGCATGGGTATGACCTTCCACACAGAAACCAGTGAAAAAGTTTATCCCTTCCACATGAATGCCCTGGTCTTTTATGACCCTGGCAGCCAGCATTGAGTCCAGTCCACCGGAAATCAGGGCGACTGCTTTTCTTTGTTGTTGGCTCATGTGGTTTGTGCGCTCGAGGTCCTGGGATTTGTGGGGGACAGTGTACTTAATTTAAATTAAATTGGGTAAATTGTCCCCTTCTGCTGCCTTCTGCTGGTGATGAATTACTTTGTTTGGAAATTTGCCTGTCATGGGGAAAAGCTGATTATTACCTGTATAATGCCGCGTCCTACCGGCCCCCAGTAATATCCAATGCAGCAAAAACTCAGGAACATTGCGATCATCGCCCATGTTGATCACGGTAAAACCACGCTGATCGACAAACTGCTGTTACTGGCAGGTGCCTTGCGAAGGGGTCAGGATGAGGGTGTGCGCCTGCTCGACTCAAATGAACTCGAAAAAGAACGCGGCATTACCATTCTTGCAAAGAACACCGCCCTCACATGGAATGACCATCGCATCAACATCGTTGATACGCCAGGCCACGCGGATTTTGGCGGCGAGGTCGAACGAATCCTGTCCATGGTGGATTCCGTGTTGTTGCTGGTAGACGCGGTGGAAGGCCCTATGCCGCAAACCCGGTTTGTCACGCGCAAGGCGTTTGAGAATGGATTGAATCCCATTTTGATGGTGAACAAGATTGATCGTGATGGGGCAAGGCCGGACTGGGTTATCGATGAGGTATTTGAGTTGTTTGACCAGCTCGGTGCTACCGATGAACAGCTGGATTTCCCGGTAATCTTCGGCTCGGCACTGCAGGGCAGAGCCGGATTATCAGCGGACAAAATTGAAGATGATATGAGTTGCCTGCTGCAGACAATTATCGACCGGGTGCCGCCGCCTGAGGTGGATGTCGACGGGCCGCTGCAAATGCAAATCAGCGCGCTGGACTATAGTAGCTACGTCGGTATTATCGGCCTGGGTAAAATTTACAGGGGAACGGTGAAGGCTGGAATCCAGGTCGCGGTTGTCAACAGCGAGGGCAAGGAGAAGAAGGCACGTATCCTGCAGGTTATGGGTTACGACGGCCTGGAGAGAGTCGTCGTCGACAGCGCTTCCGCCGGCGATATTGTCTGCGTTTCGGGTATCGATGGATTGCACATATCAGATACGATTTGTGCTCCCGGACGTGTGGAGGCTCTGCCTCAATTACAGGTGGATGAGCCAACGATATCGATGACGTTTCAGGTCAATACATCACCTTTTGCGGGTCGTGATGGCCGATTTGTTACCAGCCGAAATATCCGGGAACGTCTGGAAAGGGAATTGCTCCATAATGTGGCGCTAAGGGTCGAATCCACCGACAGTGCGGACAAGTTCAAGGTGTCCGGTCGGGGAGAACTGCATTTGGGCGTGCTCATTGAGAACATGCGCCGTGAAGGCTATGAGCTGGGCGTGTCGCGCCCGGAAGTGATCTTCAAAGAGGTCGAAGGCAAGCAGCAGGAACCCTTTGAAATCGTCGTACTGGATGTTGATGGACAGCACCAGGGATCGGTGATGGAGGCTTTTGGACAAAGGAAAGCAAGCCTGACCAATATGATCCCGGATTCAAAGGGCAGGGTGAGGCTGGAATTCCTGATACCGACCCGCGGTCTAATTGGCTTCAGGTCAGAATTCCTTACCATGACTTCAGGTACGGGTATTTTGACCAGTGTGTTTTCGCACTATGCTGAAATTGTCAGCCATGATGTGAACAAGCGGGTCAATGGTGTGCTTGTCTCCATGGCTAGTGGCAAGAGCCTGGCGTTTGCCCTGTTCAATTTGCAGGCCAGAGGAAGGCTGTTCATCAAGCCCAACGAGGACATCTATGAGGGAATGATTGTCGGGTTGCACTCACGAGGAAACGATCTTTCGGTTAACCCGTTAAAAGGTAAACAGTTGACAAATATCAGAGCCGCGGGCTCCGACGAAAATATTATACTTACCGCTGCCGTAAAGCATACCCTAGAGCAGGCGCTCGAATTTATCGATGATGATGAATTGGTGGAGGTTACGCCAAAACATATTAGAATCCGCAAGAAGTTGCTGACTGAAAATGAACGTAAGCGTGCGGGACGGGCCAAGGTCTCCTAGATAGTTCGTGGCTTGCGAAGCCAACACGAACACCCGGCAGATGTTTCGTTAAGAACATCGAGAGGGAAGTGTTTTTTGAGAAAAAGAGAATAGAAAGTGTTACCGCTGTATCCAGAAATAAAGCCATATGCGCGCCATATGTTGAAAGTGGATGACATTCACGAGATTTATGTGGATGAAAGCGGCACTAGCGACGGGATCCCGGTATTGTTTGTTCACTCTGGGCCCGGATCCGGTTGTGAATTTGACAGCCGTTGTTTTTTCAATCCTGAAAAATATCGCATCATTTTATTTGACCAGCGCGGGGCAGGGCGATCCACGCCGCACTATGAATTGGAGAACAACCAGACGAGCGATCTGATCGCTGACATGGAGAGGATCAGGGAATTTCTTGGTGTGGAAAAGTGGATATTATCCGGTGGGGGTTGGGGTTCAACTCTAAGCCTGGTTTATGCACAGGCGTATCCGTCGAGAACACTGGGTCTGGTTCTTCGCGGTATTTTTCTCGGGCGCCGGGAAGACATTAACTGGTGCTATCAAAAAGGGGCCAGCCTGTTTTTCCCGGATCACTGGGAAGATTTCGTGGCGCCTATCGCGGCAGCTGACAGGAACGATTTTCCAGAGGCGTACCACCAGCTAATGACCGGCCCTAATGAGCTGGCTCGTATGGGCGCTGCCAAATCCTGGTCGAGTTGGGAAGCTCATTGCTCGACCCTGCACCCTAACCAGCGCCTGATTAAACACTTTACAAACCCTCATCGTGCCCTGGCCAGATGCAAGGTGGGAACCCACTATTTTCGCAACGATTGCTTTCTCGAAAATAACCAGATTATTGCCAACGCGGGCGTGTTGAAAGATATTCCAGGGATCATCGTGCATGGGCGTTTCGATCTGGTTTGCCCAATGGAAAACGCTCACATACTTCATCAGGCTTGGCCTAATTCACAACTCTACATTGTCCGGGAAGCAGGCCATTCGGCTACCGAACCGGCGTTGATTGACGCATTGATTCGAGCCGGCAGGAACATGTCCCTCCGGTTTGAAGTCGAATTCGACGTATAAGGGCGTGGCTTCACGCCGAGACGTCGGACCGAGTGAAACACGCCCCCCGGCAGGTGATTGCGAAGCAAACACCGAGAGGGAACGCGTGGCTTCACGCCGAGACGTCGGACCGAGTGAAACACGCTCCCCGGCAGGTGATTGCGCCGAGACGTCGGCGTGACCCGGTCGGACCGAGCAAACACCGAGAGCGAAGGGCGTGGCTTCACGCCGAGACGTTTACGCAACCCGGACTCGGCGTCCCCTTCGGACCAAGTGAAACATGTCCTCCGACAGGGTTTTGCACCGATACGCCTACGCGACCCGGACTCGGCGTCCCCGTCGGATCGCGCAAAATCCCGGGAGGGAAGTAGGATAGCAACAGCAGGGCGTAAGGAGTACCGATTTGCTCGGTCTCATTCAGAGAGTTAGCGAAGCTCAAGTTGCAGTATCCGGCGAGGTCATCGGGAAAATTGATCGCGGATTGTTGCTTTTGCTCGGCGTACAAAAAGACGACGCCGAAGACAATGTGGCCCGGATGTTAAAAAAGGTCGTGAATTACCGGGTGTTTCCCGACGACAAGGGACACATGAATCTGTCATTGCTGGACATTAACGGCGAGCTATTGGTCGTTCCCCAGTTTACTATCGTCGCCGATACCAAAAAAGGACTCAGGCCGTCGTTTTCGACAGCGGCTCCTCCCGTCCAAGCGCAAGCCCTGTACGAGATGTTTGTCACTCAGGTTTCGACCCTGTGTTCCATACAGACAGGCATTTTTGGGGTGGATATGAAAGTCAGCCTTACCAATGACGGCCCTGTGACTTTTATCCTGAATAGTTGAAGCAGAGTTTAACTTTCGCTGTCTTCGCTCTTGCGGATAGTTTTTGAAAACAATATCCCGAATTCGTAAAGAATCCACATTGGTATCGCTAGGAGAATTTGCGAAATTATATCAGGCGGTGTCAACAGCATGCCGAGGACAAAACAGCCAACGATTACGTAAGGGCGCTTGCGCTGCAAATTCTCGACGGTAGTAGCGCCTGTCCAGACCAGTAGCACAGTTGCAATGGGGATTTCAAAAGCCAGTCCGAATGCGAAAAACAGCTTAAGGACGAAATCCAGATACTTGTTAATGTCGGTCATGATGGTGACGCCGTCTGGCACAACACTGGTGAAAAAGCCGAAAATAAGTGGAAACACCACGTAAAATGCGAACGCGATACCAGCGTAGAAAAGGACAATGCTGGACGTCAGCAGGGGCAGTGCGAAGCGTTTTTCATTGGAATAGAGTCCGGGAGCAATGAAGCTCCAGATCTGATGCAGGATGTAAGGCATCGCGATGAATATTGATAGAACCAGAGTGAGCTTGAATGGCGTCAGGAAAGGCGATGCCACTTCGGTGGCTATCATGGTCGTGCCTTCTGGCAGAAACGCCCTCAGTGGTTCCGAGATATAGGTATAGATATCGTTGGCGAAATAAAATAAAGGAAGAAAGATAATCAGGACTGAGAAAATGCTGTGCAGTATTCGAGTTCTGAGTTCAATCAGGTGATCTATTAGCGGCTGACCCCGGTCCGACTCTGCGGAAGTGCCAGGTGAGTGGTTAGTCTGCTCCGTCATCCGGAGGAATTACGCGATTGATCATCGTCCTGGTCTTTTAATTGTTGGGGTTTAAGAGTTGTATCGGAATTGAGATCGGAAACGGAGGCATTCACTTGTTCAAACGCTTCTGCCACGTCATTTTTTACTTCTTGCAATGTTTCCCTGGATTGTTTTATGTCCTGCATAATGGATTCGTTGTAGAGTTGCGCGCGAATTTCGTCCGCCCCGATTTCGTTTTCTATTTCCTGTCTGATATTAGCGAAACTGCGTCTAAGTCTGCCTATCCACAGTGCCATTGTGCGAATGGTTTCAGGCAGCCTGTCCGGACCGACGACCAGTAGCGCAACAACACTGACCAGCAGTAGTTCAGGGAATCCGATATCGAACATGAGTCAATCAGGACTTGCTTTCGCTTTGTTCGGTTTTTTGCCGCTTGTGCGAATTCTCGTCACTGCTGTCCGTCACGGATTTTACTTCGTCCTCGTCCTCGTTATCGACTGCGGTCCGGAATCCCTTTATAGCGGATCCCAGGTCACTGCCCAGTGATTTCAATTTGCTGGTTCCGAACAAAAGCAGCACGATGACAAGAACAATGATGAGTTCTGTTATTCCGAATGACATATGGAGCTCCGTTTAATTTTTTCTGAATTGTTTCTCGGTGATGCCTGATGTACCGAATCTGCGTTCTAGTTCAGCGAAGATACTGGTCGGAGTTTCGCCAAGATAATCCAGCATGACCAGTGAATGAAACCAAAGATCCGCTGTTTCCTTTATGACTTCGGACGTGTCTCCGGATATATGTGCGTCTTTCGCCGCAATAATAACTTCGATTGATTCTTCGCCGACCTTCTCTAGAATTTTGTTCAAGCCAGCCTGCTGCAAATTCGCGACATATGAATCTGACGGGTTCGCGGCTCGTCGATCCTGTATGACGTGAAAAAGGCGTTCGATTACGTCAGACATGTTGAGATGCCTGGCCGGGATGTCTGATGCTTGGCTTTATTCACGATGATAAATCTCTCCGGGATCTTTTACTACTGGGTCTGTCTCTATCCATTTTCCCTCTTTGAGGATACGGTAAAAACAACTTGTTCTCCCGGTATGACAGGCGATATTATCGAGTTGTTCAACCTGTAATATTATCACATCACCATCGCAGTCAAGACGGACTTCACGGACAAATTGTTCATGTCCGGATTCTTCGCCTTTGCGCCACAAACTGTTTCTGGAGCGCGACCAGTAAACAGCCTTACCGGTTTCCAATGTTTCTTCCAGAGAATCCTGATTCATCCAGGCGACCATCAGTATTCGATTGCTGGTCACGTCCTGGGCGATGGCTGGCACCAGTCCGTCGACATCGAACCTGATCTCTGACAACCAGTTCTGTTTTTTGTCGTTCATATCATGGAAGGGGAAAAAGGGTTGGCGAGAATAGCATGTCAGGCGTGTATATACATCCAGTAGACGCCAAGACTTCCCAGTATGGAGGTGCCGAGAAGTATTTCATTGCTGCTGGCATAACCTGAAAGTGGAATCATGGTGCTGAAGATTGCTGCAATCAGGGCTAATCCACCAAAACGCTGGTAGCGGCTGCGGCGTGATTGCCGGGCTAATTCCCGTTCCAGATGGACAAGGGTTTTGGTCTGGGCGCGAGTGTTTTCGCCTAACTGTTTAAGTTCAATGAGCGCTGAAAATGCCAGGTCCGGGATTTCAGGAAGCTGTTCCAGCCAACGAGGCGCGTTCTTCCCTATGGATTTCAGGATATTGCCGAGACTTAAGCGATTAGACATCCAGTGTTCCATAAATGGTGCGGCTGTCTCCCACAGGTCAAGATCATCATATATTTGCCGCCCTAAGCCTTCGATGTTAAGTAATGTTTTTTGTAACAGTACGAGCTGAGGTTGTACTTCCATATTGAACTGACGGGCGGTCTGGAAAAGACTAACCAGTAGCTTGCCGAAAGAGATATCTTTGATAGGTTTCCGGAATATCGGTTCGCACACTCCCCTTATTACAGCCTCGAACTCCTCGATGTTCGTGTCCTTGGGTACCCAGCCGCTGGAGACGTGCAATCTTGCGACCTCGTGATAATCCTGATTGAAAAACGCGAGCAGGTTCTTGGCAAGATAGCTTTTGTCATTTTCTGTTAACGATCCTATTATGGCGCAGTCCAGAGCGATGTAAGATGGATTTTCTGGATCCGAGATGTCGATGAATACATTGCCAGGATGCATATCAGCATGGAAAAAGTTATCCTCAAACACCTGTGTAAAGAAGATTTCCACACCAAGATGGGAAAGCTTTCTAAGATTTACCTTGTTTGCTTTTAGTGTTTCAATGTCAGAAGCCGTAACGCCATATATCCTCTCCATCACCATCACATCGCGACTGGAATAGTCCCAGTACACTTCTGGGACATATAACTTCCCAGAATGCAGCCAATTTTTCCTGAGCCTGTCCGTGTTGGAAGCCTCCAGCTGCAGGTTCAATTCATTGAGGATGGTTTGTTTGTAATCCTTTACAATTTCGACCGGATGCAAACGTTTACCGTCTTGCCACAGACGTTCCAGCAATCTTGCGAAGAGAAACATGACATCAAGATCTTGCTGGATGGTTGCTTCCACACCCGGGCGAATGACCTTTACCACGACCTCTTCACCGGAATGCAATGTTGCTGCGTAAACCTGGGCTACCGATGCTGACGCCAGGGGCGCTTCCCCGAATGAGGAAAAAACTTCCGGAATTGTCTGGCCGATATTCTGTTCAATAATTTGCATGGCGATGCTTGAATCGAACGGAGGAACCTGGTCCTGCAATTTCTCAAGTTCCAAGGACATCTCAATGGAAAAAATATCTTTCCGTGTCGATAAAATCTGTCCAAATTTGATAAAAACAGGCCCAAGCTGTTCAAAGGCCAGGCGTAAAGAAACTGCCGCAGTATTACCGGGTACCGGCAGCAGCTTGAGTGGCGCCATGAATAATTTTACCCACAGGGGGAGGACAAGATCGTCCGGCACCAGCCGGTCCAGCCGATGCCTGATAAACACGCGGAAAATTTTGGCAATTCTTAGGAGGCGCATGATCTCTCGCAGATATTAAGCAGGGCAATGGATTTCATCGGCTAACTGTCCTTTGTTCCCTGGTGAATGGCCACGATACCGTTCAACAAATTATGAAACCTGACGGAGCAGAAACCAGCATCAGTCATGATGCTGGAAAGCTCCTCCTGTGGCGGGTGCATCTTGATCGACTCGACGAGATACTTATAGCTGTCTCTGTCCCCGGTGATCAGCGCGCCGACTTTTGGCCACAGGCTGGAGAACGCATTATAAGCTTGCTTGATTCTCGGATTTACCGGCCTTGAAAATTCCAGGATGATAATTCGCCCACCGGGTTTCAGCACCCGCAGTATCGACGACAAGGCTTTGTCCTGATGGGTGACATTGCGCAAGCCAAATGCCATGGTCACAGCATTAAAATGATCATCGGGAAATGGGAGGTCTTCGGCATCACCCTGGACAAAGGACACCATTGAAACAATACCCTTGTCATGCAGGCGTTGCCTGCCGATGGCTAACATGGATTCGTTAATATCAACGAGCACAACCTGCCCGGCAGGGCCCACCAGGGGTGCCAGCCTTGCCGCCAGATCGCCGGTACCACCCGCCAGATCCATAATACTGTCACCGGCTCGCGCGCAGGTAAGTTCGACGGCAAAACGTTTCATCAGCCGATGGCTGCCCAGCGACATCAGGTCATTCATCACGTCATAGCGAGCAGCAACAGAACGAAACACACCGGCTACCCGCCCGGCTTTCTCAGCGACCGGGACCGTTTTGAATCCAAAATGTGTTTCTTCACTCTGCGACATTGCTGACAGGCCAAAAAATGCATGCGAACCGTGAATTTTACACCATTCAGCTAACGACGTTTGGTGCCGGCACACACCTCAGTCCTCTCTGCACTTAACTCACTCCAAAAAACCCTCGCAGTGAGTTATCTGGTCAAAATACGTGGTGGAGGATATTGAGTTGAAATCCGAGATGACGACAGGGTGTCCTCTCCCTGCATCGCTGCAAGACTCGGCGTCCCCGTACGTCCATGTACGCTGCGCTTTGACGTCCCTGTCAAAGATGCTGCCGGAAGAGGACACCCTGCCGTAATCTCTCACCGATCCTGGATTCCACTTACCTTTTTACGGGTACCTGCCACATTTGTCAGTCAACTGAGGTTTAGCACTAATTAGTCTCTCTGGTATCCTGCGCAGCATTAATCAGCTTGATGAAACGGAAAT
>JACZXW010000159.1 GCA_022571415.1 Pseudomonadota bacterium | reverse complement strand
TTTTTAACCAGTGACGACATTGCGCCAGGGACTGCTGGTGGGATGCAATCGTATCTATCTCGCTGTCATCTGCCGCCTGGTTGGCAAGCAAATTATGTTCGATGCTGACAATTTCCTCGCCGACGATTTTTAAGCTGCTGTGCAGCAGGCAATCCTGGGTATTATTTATGGCACCTTCGGTGGAGTTTTCTACCGGCACCACACCAAAATCGGCGCCACTGCCCTCAACTGCGGCAAACACATCTTCTATGCCGGCACATTCGAGTAGTTCACAGCTCGATCCAAAGTGCCCAATGACAGCGGCCTGGGAATACGTTCCCCGCGGCCCCAGGAAGGCCACCGAAGGATTTTTTTCATCGCGCTTCGTTATCATCGTTCTGGGTATCATTACCCTCTGCGGATAACTCCTCAGAATCTGAATCTGAGGTTTCTTCCGGCTCGTCTACCTGCTCTATCCCAACCAGTTTTTCCCCTCCTTTTAACCGTATCAGACGCACACCCTGGGTGTTTCTTCCCTGCACCGAGATCTCATCCACGCGGGTGCGCACCAGGGTACCCTTGTCTGAAATCAGCATGATTTCATCGCTTTCCTTGACCTGGACGGCGCCCACCATGGCACCATTACGGTCGCTGGTTTGCATTCCAATGACGCCCTGACCACCGCGACCATAGACGGGAAAGTCCTCAACCGAAGTGCGTTTACCATAACCATTTTCACTCACGGTAAGTATTTGCATACCTTCATCGGGAATAATCAGTGAAATCATGCGGAAACCTGGCGCCATCCTAATGCCCCTGACGCCACGTGCCGTTCGCCCCATTGCCCTGACATCAGATTCCTTGAAACGTGTAACCTTGCCGCTACTGCTCATCAGCATCACATCTTTAGAACCATCGGTGACGGCAGTCCCCACCAACTCATCGCCTGCATCCAGTTCGATAGCCCGTAGCCCGACACTGCGTTGCCGAGCGAAATTTGTGAGTGCGGTTTTCTTAACGATGCCGTTAGCAGTGGCCATGAAGACGAAATGGTCATCGGTGTATTCCGTCACCGGCAACATGGAGGTGATCCGTTCATCTTCATCCAGGGGTAGAATATTGATGATGGGCTTGCCCCTGGAGGTACGACTGGCGATGGGAATCAAAAATACCTTCAACCAGTAAACCTTACCCGCGGAACTAAAACACAGCAGGGTATCGTGGGTGTTGGCGACCAGAAGATGCTCCACAAAATCCTCATCCTTGACCGCGGCTGCGGCCTTGCCCCTGCCACCCCGACGTTGTGCCCTATAGTCGGACAGCGCCTGGGTCTTCGCGTAACCGGTATTCGATATTGTCACCACCCGATCTTCTTCGGGAATCAGGTCTTCGATCGTCAAATCCAGTTGCGAAGCCACGATTTCAGTTTTCCGTTCGTCACCGTATTCCTTGTAAATCTTTTCGAGTTCTTCGCGCACGACGTTTAATAGCCGCGGCTGGTTCTCTAATATATCCAGGTGATCGCCGATCTGTCGCAGTAGTTCCTGGTAATCGTTTATCAGTTTTTCGTGTTCCAAACCGGTTAGACGATGCAGTCTCAGTTCGAGAATTGCCTGGGCTTGTTCCGGCGAGAGAAAATATTCGTTTTCTTTCAGGCCGTATCGAGGATCCAGCCCATCTGGTCTGCAGGCATCCGCTCCCACTTCCCCCAGCATTTTCAGCACGCTATCGGATTTCCAGGATCTTGCCAGCAACTTCTCTTTCGCTTCGTTGGAGTTCGCCGAGGTCTTGATCAACTCGATGACCGCGTCGATGTTTGCCAATGCCACCGCGAGACCCTCGAGAACATGGCCCCTCTCCCGCGCCTTCCTGAGCAGATAACTGGTTCTTCTCGAAACCACTTCGCGACGATGGCGAATAAAGGCTTCCAGTATTTCCTTCAGATTCAGCACCTGAGGCTGACCATCGACGAGTGCCACCATGTTGATGCCGAACACCGATTGCATCTGGGTCTGGGCATAGAGGTTATTGAGCACCACGTCACCCATTTCGCCCCGGCGCAATTCAATCACAATACGCAAACCGTCCTTGT
>JACZXW010000158.1 GCA_022571415.1 Pseudomonadota bacterium | reverse complement strand
AGTCCTCGGTGTGCTCACCGAAATGCGAAGACAGGGTCTGCGGACCCGACGGCTGCGGCGGCACCTGCGGGATTTGCGTCGTGGGCCAGGTGTGCTCTGCGGGCAGCTGTGAGTGTGTCGCGAATTGCGCGAACAAATCGTGTGTATAAAAACAAGGAAGCAGGAAAGATTATTGATTACTACGGCGTTACCCGCAATCTATACGACGCGCTTGATTTTGATGAAGACATAATTGACTCAGCGATGATTGATATGAAACGAATGAAAGAACGATTTACAGACACTCTTAACGACACCATGAAATTGCGCCTGCTCTGGTTGATTTTGCGGGCATTTTGCGTGGCGTTTTCCTGCGCCGTTTTAACCATATGCCGGATATGCGCCGGTAGTGGCCGTGGCATGAACTCACCGTTGCTGGTGTTATCCAGCTTGATGGGCAGCCGCCGGCCATCGGGATCATTGTTGAATTTCATGGGACTCTCCGCGCTTGGGTAATCCCATTATAGACAATGTGGAAAGATGAAAACGAGCTAAGCCGGGTTCAGCGGTCACGTTATTTAAGCAACTAATCGATATTCCTATTCCAGAAGTCTTTGCCGAGAATGTCAAAGCGGGGTTTTTCTTGCGGTCCCATTGCCGCAGTCTCCTGGAAAGTGTAAATTCAGATTAGACTGTCCCGCAGGAATGACATATCTACATTGCAAACCAATACGATACAAATGGTTAGGTACACTTAGGTGGATCATATTCTGGTGCAAATTGGGGCAGTTCAGACTGGTTGACTTGTCGTGCACCCATGCGGAGGATTAGACCATGCTGAAAATCGCTTCCTACAACGTCGAGAATCTGTTTGCGCGACCCAAGGTTTTCAACACGCTGGATTGGTCGGCCGGTAAGCCTGCCCTGGATGCATACAACGAAGTAAATACACTGATTCAGAAGGCGAATTATACAAGCGCTGACAAGGACCGTATCCGCATTCTGCTGAAGGACCTCGATATCTACAGCGTGAACGCTCAGGGCGCCATTCGTCGCAAACGCTCCCAGTCTCCCCGCTGGGCCTGGCTACGCAAGAACCGGGGTAAGTTTGACCGCCAACCGAATGACAATACCAAGAACGTGGAAATAATCGCTACTGGTCGAGACGATTGGATCGGCTGGGTGGAACTGGCCAAAGAACCTACCAATGAGAAAACCACCCGTCTGACCGCACGAGTCATCCAGGATGTAGACGCTGACATCATCGGAATCGTGGAGGCGGAAGATCGTCCGTCCTTGGTACGGTTCAACAAAGAACTGCTCAACGAACTGTATGACCATGTCATGCTGGTGGATGGTAACGATGCCCGTGGCATTGACGTTGGCATCTTGACCAAGACTGGGCATGGAATCAGATCAATTCGATCAAACGTTGATTCAAAGGACAACGTCGGCATTGTGTTCAGCCGCGACTGCCCGCAGTACGAGGTGACTACCACTGGTGGCTATGTTGTCCATGTGCTGGTCAATCACTTCAAATCCCAGTCCGGTGGCGGTGGTTCGAAGCGCAAGCGTCAGGCCGAAGAAGTACGCCGAATCGGCGATGGCCTGGTGGCGCAAGGTCAGCACGTTGTCGTTCTGGGTGACCTTAACGAAGGAATCAAGTCTGATGGCAGCCCATCACCCAACTTTGACCCACTGTTTAACTCAACCAGCCCCCTCATTGACTGCTACTCACTTCCGGGGTTTGAGGACGGTGGCCGTCCTGGAACCTTTAACTCGTGTGGCAACCGGAATCGCCTGGATTACATCTTCATTTCGCACAGCCTGCAAGCATCATTTTCAGCAGGAGGCATCTTCAGAAAGGGCCTATGGGGAACTCGACAATCCCGCCCGACGGCGTGGACGACCTACCCTGACATGATGAAGTCAGAGGAGCAAGCATCAGACCACGCAGCAGTTTTCATCGAGTTGAAAATTTGAAATCGAATAACTGGCAGGAAGACATTTTTGGAACTGAGGAGTGAAGCTACGGCGACTTGCCTGTAAAGGGAGTTTTTCAACAGAATACAGTTTAAGCAAACGTTCACTTCTTGG
>JACZXW010000085.1 GCA_022571415.1 Pseudomonadota bacterium | reverse complement strand
GTCAAAGGTCTGCTGACGGTGGATCAAAGTGAACGACGCTCAACTGAGCTGCGGAGAATCATCGGAAAACGATTTGAGTTCACGCCGCGGCGGCGTCAGGATATTGACTTCATCTTCCTTTTGGCCAATCCAGTCCAGGCGAGAGGTATTAATCCTACCCTGGCCTTTTTCTACGCCGACGATATTCCTGTCTATGCGACTTCGCATGTTCATGAATACAGTGAATCAAGGATTGACGCAATCGATCTCAATGGAATTCGCTTCTGCGACATTCCCTGGAAGCTCACCTCCGGCGACAAGATACAAAAGGAAATACAAAAGTTCTGGCGCTCATCACAATCAAGTCTTGCCCCATTTTTTGCCCTCGGCATCGATGCCTATCGACTGTATCCGCGATTGTCACAACTAAAGGAAATCCCGGGGGAACGCTTGTTCGGGGCCACCGGAATACTGACCCTCAGGAATAATACCGTCGTCAGGAATCTGATGTGGGCGCAATTCAAAAACGGCAGCGTGATCACATTGCCCATTGTTCTATAAAGCCTCTAGGAAACGCCTGATGGAAGCCACGACTACCTCCCTCGGTAATCAGGCTGAGTCAGAGGCGCTGGCCTATCTCGAGTCAAACGGTTGCCAGCTGGTAGTGAGCAACTACCGCGCAAAGGGCGGCGAAATTGATCACATCGTTCAACACAACGGGACACTGGTCTTTGTTGAAGTGCGCTACCGCAGCGATACATCCCGGGGAACTGGAGCAGAGACGGTAACATATAGGAAAAAACTCAAAATAATCCGCACCGCCGAGCACTTTCTCTTAACCCACAAGCAATGCCGCAACATGCCGTGTCGTTTCGACGTCGTTTCGATGGGGCCCTCTATTGACTGGATTATCCAGGCGTTCACTCTAGACACCTAGTTCCCAATAGAATCCAGCCAGGTTGAAATCAGAATCTGGACAAGAACTCCCTAAACACTTGAAACTGCGCAACTTATCAGCAAGATAGGGTTCTTCTTTTTCAGTTATCGGAACAAAATGAAATATCTTCCCCTGGTGTTCACTGCCTGTTTAATCCTTCAGGGTTGTACCGTCTTTGGCCCAAAATCAGATGATTACGGTAAACGTACCTTCGGAACCAGACTGGACGATGGTCGCACACAATCGCTGGCAAAAAGAAATATCAGAGCGGCAGATCCTGATTTGGACAACGCCCATCTTGATGTAACCGTTTTCAACGGCATCATGATCATCACCGGTCAGGTGGCATCTGAGGCGCTGGTCAATGCAGCCTCACGTGCGATTGAGGGAATGCGAAACGTGAAACAGGTCCATAACGAACTGGAAGTCGCCGGTCCGACTTCCTTGTTAGCCAGGACTAACGATAATTGGCTCACTACCAAGATCAAATCATCTATGGTGATATCTTCAGAGACAGATGCAAACCGAATCAAGATCGTCACCGAAAACGGGGTAGTCTACCTGTTGGGCCTGCTGACGAGAGAAGAAGCCGAAGCCGCAGTTCGACTGACCCGCAAGATCTTCGGAGTGCAGAAAATCGTCAAGGTATTCGAGTACATTAACTAGGGAAGGCCAATCCATACCATGGACGGTTTACCTGGAGAAGGGAAGATCCCTCTGCCGGGCGCAAGCGATGTGGTTCATCTTAACGAATCTCTCGAAAGACTCAGTCAGATGAGCTGGAAGTGATCTGGCCTATCTTACGACCTTGAGGCTGGGTGCTGTTCTCTTCTTCTTCTTCTTCGTCTGCGGCGGGTCCGGTTGCCGGTCGCTGTCTTCTTTTGAGAACCACATACCCTCGCCATTTTCCTTGGCGATAAGCCCAAGAACAGCTTCCATAGGGACAAAGACTTCCTCGGCGATACCACCGAATCTGCCATTGAACATGATGTGTTCGTTGGCCATCACGAGATCACGTATCGCCGTAGGGCTGATGTTCAAGACGATCTGCCCATCCTTCACATAATCAGCTGGCACCAGTGTGCCACTGACCGTTGCGTCAACAATCAGGTAGGGTGTGTATTGATTATCGAGAACCCATTCGTTAGTGGCTCGAAGCAAGTAAGGCATCGATGATGACATCGCCATCGATCATTCTCCTAGAACGCCCCGTCTTTCACCGGGATGTCAATCGCCCATGTCCAGTTCAGCTTCAGAGAGACTGGCCTGGAATGAGTCCCTTTCAAAAATCCGCTCCATGTAATCCAGTATTGGTTTGCCATGCTTGGGTGGCAATTCAATACCGAGCACCGGCAGGCGCCAAAGTATAGGCGCGACACAACAATCCACCAGGGTGAATTCGTCGCTCATGAAGAAAGGCTTTTCATTGAAGATTGGCGCAACGGTTATGAGACTTTCCCGCAACTCTTTGCGAGCCTTATCGATCACCGTATCCTTGGATCGACCGGCGATAATGGTATCGACAAATCCACACCAGTCTCTTTGGATACGGTAGATGAATAAACGACTCTGCGCCCTGGCTACCGGATAGACAGGTAGCAACGGCGGGTGTGGAAATCGCTCATCAAGATACTCCATAATGACCAGAGACTCGTAGAGTGCTAATTCACGATCCACCAGCGTCGGCAGGCTATTGTACGGATTCAAGTCAGCGAGATCCTCCGGCATATTCCCGCGCTCTACGTCGACGATTTCAACCACTATGCCCTTCTCCGCCAAAACGAGCCTTACCCGATGACTATAGTGGTCATTCCCATCAGAATAAAAAACCATTGACGAGTGTTTGGCAACTACCCCCATCTATTCACCTCATTTGAGTTATGTAATTTTGTATCAGCCACGATCCGAAGTGGAGGTGACGAAATTTTAGTGGAATTCTTTAGTGTATTCTCTGCCCAGGAGATAGGTAAAAACATAGAAAAACGCGAGGAACAAGAGCACATAAACTCCAATTCTCTGCCGCTCCAATCGAATGGGCTCCGCGGTGTAGTAAAGGAAATTACTCAGATCATAGACCACCTGATCATACTCTTCGGGTGTGAGCGTACCCGTTCCCTCCACGTGTTGCAGCGGATTAACCCCCATCGCCTTAAGTTCGGCACCGCATTTTTCTTCAGTGACATACTGCAGTGTACGATGATCCCTTATTTTCGCGCCGTTTTCTGTCAGCTTCGGCACTCGGCTGCACACATATCGTTGCGACCCCTGCAGTTCTACCAGCACATGTGGCATGCCAACATTCTCGAATACCGTATTGTTTACGCCGAAAGGACGACTGGAATCTTCATAGAAGCCGCGCAGATAGCTGTAGAGGTATTGGGGGCCGCCTTTTAGCTTGGTGTACAAAGTGAGATCGGGTGGTGCCGCGCCAAACCAGTTTCTAGAATTATCAATCGACATCGAATTTTCCATCAGATCGCCAATTCGCACATCCGGATCAAAAATCATGTGTTCAAGCATCAATTTGTGCGGGATACCTAAATCATCCGCCGTTCTGATATAGCGCTGGTATTGCAACGAATGACAGCCCATACAGTAATTCAAATAAGTTTTTGCACCACGCTGGAGAGAAGCCTTGTCATGCAAATCAGGCTCCATCTCATCCAGCGGGTATCCGGATTCCGATGCTATCGCCATCATCGGCAGGGTCAGCAGCATGACAAATGCGGACAACGTTCTACTGTCGGTAATCATGCTCATCAATCAGTCACCCGCTCTGGTACCGGCTTGGTTTTCTCTACCCTGGTGTACCAGGGCATGAACAGAAAATAACCAAAGTAAATACCGGTACACACCTGCGCGAGCACCGTCTTTGCCGGTGTTGGATGAACGGTTCCCAGATATCCAAGCACGAAGAAGGCAATGACAAACAACGCCAGGAATATCCTGCTGCCCCACCCCTTATATCTCATGGACTTTACCGGGGACTTGTCCAGCCAGGGCAGTACAAACGGAATCGCAATGGCCCCGGCCATCACCACGAGCCCCCAGAACTTGGCGTCCAGCCCAAATAATGGGAAGGTAGCCGCCCGCAACATCGAGTAAAAAGGCGTGTAGTACCAAACCGGCGCAATCAGCTCCGGCGTTTTTAACGGATCCGCAGGCTCATAGTTTGCATGTTCTATCAGGTATCCTCCCCCGTCCGGGTAGAAGAACATCACCACGCAGAACACAAACAGGAACAGCACAATCCCAGGCAGGTCATGTCCGATCGTGTAGTGAGGATGGAAAGCAATTCCGTCCAGCGGCTTACCGTCCTTGTCCTGATATTTCTTGATGTCGATTCCATCAGGATTGTTGGAACCTACCTCGTGCAGCGCGAGGATATGGAGAACGACTAGCACCAGCAGCACCAGTGGCACCAATGCAACGTGTAGTGCAAAGAATCTGGTCAAGGTGACACCCGACATATTGAAATCACCACGAACCCAGATCGCGAGATCTTCTCCCACGAAAGGAATAGCCCCTGCCAGAGAAACAATCACCTGGGCACCCCAGAAAGACATGTTACCCCAGGGCAATATATAGCCAAAAAAACCTTCGGCCATTAAGGCGACGTAGATCAGCATGCCGAACAGCCAAATCAGTTCTCTGGGTTTCTGATAGGAACCGTACATCAATCCCCGGAACATATGCAGATACACGACAACAAAAAAAGCAGAAGCGCCGGTCGAGTGCATGTAGCGAAGCATCCAGCCGTATTCGACGTCCCGCATGATGTATTCTATAGACGCGAACGCCCCTTCTCCGGTCGGGTTGTAACTCATGGTCAGCCAGATACCGGTCATCAGTTGGTTAATGAGTACTACAAACGCGAAGATTCCAAAGTAGTACCAGAAATTAAAATTTTTGGGTGCGTAGTACTTGGACAGATGCTTTTCATATGTCTCAGTAACCGGGAGCCTTTCGTCAACCCAGTCCATAAAATTCTTAAACGATTGCTGTATCGATGACATCTATGCGAGCCCCCCATCTTCACCAATAACCAGCACTGAATCTGACTCATAGTAGTGTGGTGGAACTTCAAGGTTTGACGGTGCGGGAACTCCCGAATAGACCCGACCCGCCAGGTCGAATTTAGACCCGTGGCAGGGGCAATAAAACCCGCCAATCCAGTTCGGATCAAAAGCCTGCGGTTTAATGTCTGGCCGGAACTTCGGAGAGCAGCTCAGGTGCGTGCAGATGCCAATCAATACAAGTACCTCAGGCCTGATTGAGCGAGTTTCATTCTTCGCATAGTGGGGTTGCTGCTGACGATCCGAGTCGGGATCCGCCAGTCTCTGGTTGCTTGAATTGAGTTTTGCCAGCATCTCCTCGGTCCGCATGAGCACAAATACGGGCTTATCACGCCAGGCGGGCATGGGACCAAGTAATTCACCGGGAATTAACTTGCTGATATCGATTTTGATCGGTGCACCTGCAGCCAGGGTTCTGGCACTGGGGTTAAATGAAGCCACGAACGGAACTGCAACACCAATCACTCCTGCCGTTCCAACGACCGAGGTCGCCCCAATTAGAAAATTGCGTCGTCCCTGGTTGACGCCGTCATCACTCACATTGAATCTCCCCGCTATTACATGTCGGAATAAATACTACGGACCCAGGCAGGCCCTCGAGCCCAATTACAAGCTCGCGGATTCTACCACAATCCACCTAAAATTTGTTGTCACTGCTACATGAGAGAAGGGGTAATCGAACAACTAACCAACATCCAATTGATGCCCGCAAAACTGCCGCTGAAGGATCAAATTTCGGTACCCGACAGAGAGATTTTTATCGTTTGGAATATTGTGGTCGTTTTCGAGCTTTGCGCAAACCGACTTTCTTGCGCTCCACCATACGCGCGTCACGAGTGACGAAACCCGCTTGTCGCAATGCGGGCCTTAGGGTCTCATCATATTCGAGAAGCGCCCTGGTTATGCCATGGCGAATTGCACCGGCCTGACCAAAACCGCCACCGCCCTTAACCGTTACCCGTATATCGAACTTATCGGTCAACTCGACCAGAGCCAACGGCTGGCGTACGATCATACGCGCAGTTTCCCTACCGAAGTAATCATCCAGAGAACGATTATTGACCTGAATACCGCCTTTGCCGGAAGTCAAAAATACCCTGGCTTTAGCCGATTTTCTTCTACCGGTTCCGTAATACTGAGTCATTCAAATAGGCCTGTTAAATTTCCAGTGGCTGAGGTTTTTGCGCGGCATGAGGATGTTCACTACCCGCATAGACTTTCAATTTACTTAACATGGAACGGCTTAGCTTGTTCTTCGGCATCATACCCTTGACCGCCATTTGTATTACCCGCTCCGGTGCTTTTTCAATCAACTTTTCAAAGGAAATGGATTTAATACCACCGGGAAAACCCGTGTGATGGTAGTAGGTTTTGTCCGTCGCCTTATTACCTGTCACTTTTACTTTTTCAGCATTCACAACCACAATATAGTCGCCAGTATCTACATGAGGCGTGTACTCCGCCTTGTGCTTGCCTCGCAACCGAATCGCAATCTGGGTACTGATACGACCCAGAGTCTTATCGGTGGCATCTACCACGTACCAGGCGTGTTTCACGTCTTCTTTTCTGACGCTATGCGTTTTCATCTAAGCGTTCACCAACATTGGCTTCGGGGATTTTGGGATCGCGAATTCTACCCAAGCAGGTGCTGATCCGCAAGTGAAACAACGATTAAAATCCACAGACAGTCGTTTTCGTACATCTTTGGCCTGTACGTTACAGCCCTTATGGTCTGTGCTCCCTGGCCAGGTACTCATGAGATTGCATCTCCTGTAGCCGACTCCGGGTCCGTCGAAACTCAAATTCCAGCTGTTCACCCTGATACAGGAAAATGATCGGTGCCGCAGCGGAAAGGATCAACTTCACATTCCTGTCATAGAATTCGTCAACCAGGCTGATGAATCGTCGAGCCTGATCCTCGGTTTTGCTGCTGAAACGGGGAACATTACTGATCAGGACAGTCTGGAAAATACGGGCCAGTTCAATATAGTCATTTTGGCTTCTTGGCCCATCACAGATAGCATCGAATTCGAACCAGGCAACGCCGTCACCACACCGTCTGGCCACGATGCCACGACCCTCTATATCCAGTTCTACACCGCTGCTTCCTTCATCCGGGCTGATGGCTGAAAAACTGATCATCAGGTTCTTATCAGCGTCTTCGTCCAGAGGCGAGTGATAGATTTCACCCGACTCCAGCAACCGCAACCGGTAGTCTATCCCGCCGTCAACATTGAGCACTTTGGTATGTGCCTCAATCAACTCGATGGCTGGCAGGAATCTACGTCTTTGCAATCCATTCTCGTACAGGCGGCTGGGTTCTATATTTGATGTCGCTACCAGTACCACACCACGCTTGAACAACGCCTCTAACAGGGTCGCCAGAATCATGGCATCTGTAATATCGCTGACGAAAAATTCATCAAAACACAAGATTCTGCAGCGACTCGAAAATTCATCGGCGACAAGCTGCAGCGGATCCTCGCGCCCTTGCAATTCCCTCAGCTGCAGATGCACATACCGCATAAAACGATGAAAATGCGTTCTGTATTTTTCAGGAAAGGGCAGAGACTCATAAAACAGATCCATCAGGTAGGTCTTGCCGCGGCCCACGCCTCCCCACAGATACAGCCCCGCCGGGGTCTTCACCCGGGGCTTGAACCAGGACCTTTCACGCCAGCGTGGCAGAAGCCCGGGTTTGCCTGCCGGTTTGACGAGTTCATCGAATAATTCCTGAAGAAGTTGAACGGCAACTAGCTGCGCATCATCCTGCTGCACAACACCAGTTTTGATTGCCTGTTGATATCGTCCTAACGGACCTGTTCCAGCCGGTGAATCCATCGATTACTGGTTGGCCAGCCTGTGCAGGCTAGCCCTGCAACCGGTAATTGGCTGATTCTGCATGGGCGGTAAGACCCTCCTCCTTTGCAAGAATTGCCGCGTCCCGACTCAGTTTGACGGCACCAATCGCACTGCAATGAATCAGCGAACTCCTGACCTGGAAATCGTAGATACCTAGCGGTGACGCAAACCTTGCCGAACCCCCAGTTGGTAATACGTGACTCGGTCCAGCCGTATAATCGCCCACCACTTCGGCAGTCTGATGTCCTACGAATATCGCGCCCGCATTCTGCACCAGTTGCAACAGCGGTTGTGGATCGTCCACCGCAAGCTCGAGATGCTCAGGGGCTATTATGTTCACAATCCGCATGGCCTCTTCCGCATCGCTAACCTTGATCAAGGCACCGCGATCGACGATGGATTGCCGGATAATATCCAACCTCGGCGGTTGCTCTTCTCGTACCTGCAAACCTCGTTCCAGCGAAGCCGTTACCGCATTCAGTAAACTGTCATCCCAGGACACCAGAATCGCCTGCGCCATCTCGTCATGTTCAGCCTGGGCAAACATATCCATCACCAGCCAATCAACATTGGCAGTATTGTCGGCGACGATAACCACTTCCGATGGTCCTGCGACCATATCAATACCCACATCACCAAACACCATCTGTTTTGCACTGGACACGTAAATGTTGCCTGGTCCGATAATCTTGTCCACTTTGTCAATAGTTTCTGTCCCATAGGCCATTGCGGCGATGGCCTGGGCGCCTCCTATCGTGAAGACCCGGTCGACCCCTGCAATATGGGCGGCTGCAAACAAGGTTTCGTTAACCACTCCCCCTGGAGTGGGTACCAGCAGCGTAATTTCCTTAACTCCTGCTACTCTTGCAGGGATCGCTGTCATGATGACGGTAGATGGGTAGGAAGCCTTTCCGCCCGGGGCATAAATACCGACCCTTGAAATACTCCTGACCAATTGACCGAGTCTATTGCCATCATCATCAACGTAGGTCCAATCCTTTCCACCTAACGCTGCTTTCTGTTTCTCGTGGTAGGCCAGCACACGATACGCCGATACTTGCAATGCCTCCCTGACCAGGGAATCAATATTGTCGAACGCCAGTTGCAGCCGGTCTTTTGTTACTTCCAGTTCAGAAACACTGCTGACATCAAGATCATCAAATTTACTCGTGTATGCCAGCAGGGCGGCATCTCCACCTTGTCTTACCTGCGCGATCACGCCTGCAACGACCTCACGGATACGGATTAATTCCGCCGCATCAACTCGCAGCAATTGATTGAGCTGTTCCGTAAATCCCGCATCGTCGCTGAGCAAGCGCCGAATCATGTCGTAGCAGCCCGCAGCGCATCAATAAGAGGTTGTACCAATGCGTACCTGGTTTTGAACGATATCTTGTTGACGATAAGGCGCGTGCTTATCTCCGCAATTAACTCCATGGAGACAAGTCCGTTTGCTTTCAGGGTGTTACCCGTTTCCACGATGTCAACGATCCTGTGGGCGAGCCCAGTGACGGGAGCCAATTCCATCGCCCCGTACAACTTGATGATATCTACCTGAACGCCTTTTTCCGCATAATATCGCTTGGCGATATTCACAAATTTGGTCGCGATTTTTAATCGGGGAGGTAATTCACCTTCATCTTTGAGACCAGCAACCATTATCTGGCACCTGACTAGGCCGAGGTCAAGTGGCTCATAATAACCGCTACCCCCATGCTCCAGCAGAACATCCTTGCCCGACATTCCAAGATCTGCAATGCCATGCTCCACATAGGTTGCGACATCCATGCCCCTGAGCACCATCAGTTTCAGATTTTCCTGATTAGTGTCGAAGACCA
>JACZXW010000016.1 GCA_022571415.1 Pseudomonadota bacterium | reverse complement strand
GCCGCGCACCTTGCATGTATTCATCTGACGGAAACGGCGCGTCATAGGCACGTTTCTGTTCATCTGTGAGCGTACCACCCAGGGCACTGAGACTGACAACTTCGCTCACCACCATGTCCGGATACTCTGCGCAGTATTTGATCCAATACATAAATCCCGCGCCGTTTTTATTTTCCCTCAGCTTGGCACCCATTTCAGCAGGGGGTAATGCCGGGATCGATTCATACATGGCATGCATCGCCGGCGCCATTTCATCGGGGATATTTTTGGCATCGGGCAGTCCCGTATTGGCAGCCACCACTCTGGAAAAACGTTCGAGATTTTCAGTTAACACACGCAAACCAATCAACCCTCCCCAATCCTGGCAGACCATGGTGATGTCGGTCAGATCCAGTTCCTTAATAAAACCGTTTAACCAGTGCACATGATTGGCATAGGTATAGTCGTCACGTTCGGTGGGCTTGTCGGATTTTCCAAATCCGACCAGGTCTGGCGCGATGACACGATAGCCAGCTTCTACAAAGATAGGAATCATTTTGCGATACAGGTAAGACCAGGTCGGTTGTCCGTGAAGACATAAAATCAACTCACCATTACCTTCATCCACGTAATGAATTCGCAATTGACCACCTTCAGTATCGTCCACATTGATGTAGTTCGGTGAGAACGGATAGTCTGCTAAATCGGAAAATCGATCATCGGCTGTTCTAATGGTTTTCATATGGGGCTCCCGCCGGTTGGCGCAATATTAATTAGGCCAGTAAATGTACTCTTCACCTTCCTCGTACGCATCAGAGGAAGTTCTGTCAATTGGGATAACGCCTTCGATCATGGCCGGCCATCTCGATTCGACTTGCGTCGCATTGTGTTCATCTAGCATTGCCAGCATCTTGGCTACCTGTTCCGGGTTTTCTTCAGCGACATTATGTTGTTCCGTGGGATCCTTAAGCAGGTGATGTAACCTAACCTTGTCCGGTCGATCCGCCCGTTGCATTTTCCAACCGCCTGCTAACACCGTCTGGTAATGACCGCTTCTCCAAAATAATCGTTCGTGAGGTATTTGATCATCCATTTCACCAGTAGTGTAGGGAATCAGGTCGACTCCATCCAAACCCAGTTCGCTGGTATCTGCACCACCAGCTGCTGCTGCCGAGGCGAATATATCAAAATGGTGTACGGGTGCTTCAAACACGGACCCTGCTGCAATCCTGTCAGGCCATTTCATGAAATAAGGTACATGGAGACCACCCTCGAAGAAACTCATTTTCCATCCGCGATAAGGTTGGTTTACTTGCGGCAGGCCGATGTAACCCGCACCGCCGTTGTCAGAGGTGAAGATTACTAACGTGTTATCAGCAATGCCGTGTTTTTCCAGCGCATCAAGCACCTGACCCACACCACGGTCCAGCGCCCGGATCATTGCAGCATAAACGCGCAGGCGATGATTTTTTATATGGTTCAATGAATCGTAATCTTCCTTGCTGGCTTGTAGTGGCGTATGCGGTGCCCAATGGGCGAGATACAAAAAGAAAGGACGGTCACGGTTCTTCTCTATGACCTTGAGCGCTTCCTCAGTGTAGTAATCCGTAAGATAACCACCAGGTTCAAACCAGTCACCGTTGTTAAAACTGGCGGCAAATCGCAAGGCTTTCCATAAAAAACGATCGATAGGGTCAAAATCCTGCTTTGAATTAACCACTCGCGGGTCATCTTCCTTCATATAGAGACCACTCGCCATTAACAGACTGTCATCGAACCCCTGGTCTATGGCAGACATCCCATGACTGCGACCCAGGTGCCACTTGCCAATATGCGCTGTGTAATAGCCCGCTTTCTTCAGGGTTTCCGCCAATGTTATTTCTTCGGTGGGTAAACCCATCTCCTCGTATGGCATCGCATCGTCTTGTTGCTCATCAAAATGAGTAACCAGATGGGGCCTGCCCTCAACAGGCTCGCTCATCATCGCAATCATCGGCAGCATGCCATTCGGCGTCGGTGTAAACTCAAAGCCAAACCGGGTTGGATACTTGCCGGACATTAGTGCAGCCCTTGACGGGGCGCAGGTCGCGTTGGCGGCATAACCGTTGGTAAACATTACACCGTCGCGGGCAATGGAATCGATGTTCGGCGTCGGAACCGTGCCGCCTGCAACGCCGCCGCCATTTACGGTGATGTCATTGAAACCAAGGTCATCGGCAAGTATGAGAACAATATTCGGCATCCGCTTTTCATTATCGGGCAATTCTGCATCACCCCAATCTACTTCACGATGCGGCGAAATCGGGTTTCTGTAATCAACCAACAGGCCAATACCTTGAAGCATCAGCTCAACGCGATACTGGTAAGCCAGTCCGCCCAGCAGGGTAACGAGAACTATCGATACAATCCATTTATTCATTCTCTCACCTGCTGGAGGTCTTTGCGCCGGCTCGGGTTCGTCGCCAGATGATAAGTAACGCCAGCAACACCAGGAAACCCGCGAAGAAAGTAATTGCTCCGCCAAGGCGTTTCTTCAGTCCGTATAGAATAACCTGCTTACGCTGGTCATAGTCGCTGGCAACTGGCAGTACCTCATTTTCCCGAATATAACGTTCATAATCCTGCATCATCGTTCGGAATATTTCAGGTTCGATTTCCCGCAAATCCCTCGCTTCACCCGGATCATCAATCAACTGATAGAGATGCCATTCGCCATCGCCAATAGGCCCTCGATTTTTGCTGATCTTGTAGGCACCCTTGAACAGGGCTCCATTGCCACCCAATTCATAACCGATGGGCTCATCATCGGCGTATACGTTTGCCGACGATCCATCGAGAAGAGGCAAAAGGCTGCGACCCGTCAGCTGCTCCACGGGCCTGCCCCGATAATCACCCCGAGAATGCTTGACTCCCGCTAACGCCAGAATAGTCGGAACGATGTCGGTGACCCAGGTAAACGCGTCAACTACACCTCCTGCGTCGGGTGAACCCGTTCCTGCAATCAACAGAGGTACGCGCATCCCTCCTTCGCCCGAGAAGAATTTGTACCAGGAATAAGGAGAAACGGCAGAACTGGCAAAACTGGGCCCGATAAGCGAGTAGCTGCCCTTTTCTCCGAGTGTTTCGTAATCTGTATTGTAATTATTAGCCGTCATCCAAACACGGAAGAATAGGTTAACCAGGGGTTGTGCCGTATCCAGGACATCGGTCGGTTCCGCACCATTATCAGAGACAAAGATGAAGATCGTTTTTTCATACTCGCCCGCAGCCTTCAGATAAGTCACTAACCGTCCAATATGAAAGTCCATGGCATCAATCATGCCGGCGTACACTGCCATACGTTTCGATTCGTACCGTTTTTGCTCTTCAGTCAGCGATGACCAATCCTCTGTCGTCGAAATTTCCAACATTTCAATTCCATCTTTCACGACGCCGGCAGATATCGCCCCCTCATACCTTCGTTTCCTTAACTCAGTCCAGCCAGCATCATACTGACCAAGATATTTTTCCGTATATTCCCGTGGTGCCTGTACCGGTATGTGTACAGCTTGAAAGGCAACATAGGCAAAAAATGGCCTGCCATCCGCGATGTTGCTATCAATGTATTCGATGGTTTTATCGATAAAGAAAGCTGAAGAATAAAAATCATCCGGCAATATTGTTTCCACGCCGTCTTCATACCAACTGGCCTTTGAGTAAATCGGCAGATAGGGTTTTTGTTCCCAGTTATCTGCCCCGGTATCCGCCATGGCAAGGGTTCTCTCGAAGCCGCGAGCGCTTGGCAGGAGCTCAGGTGTTTTGCCCAGGTGCCATTTGCCAGTCATATAGGTGTGATAACCGGCATCACGAAGACGCGTCGCCACGGTGACAACATTCCGACTGAGCGTTCCCTCGTAACCGGCATGACCTCTCTGATCCGATGGTATGGACTCCGGCATATTGGCCACCCCGGCGCGATGACTGTCGACTCCACTCATCAGCATTGCCCGGGTTGGCGCACAACTGGCGGCGGTATGGTAGTTGGAGAATCTGACCCCCCTTCGAGCCAGTTCATCCAAGTTAGGCGTATTTATTTCACTGCCGTAGCTGCCTAGATCACTGAATCCCAGATCATCCGCCAATAGCAGCAGGATGTTGGGTCGCTCATCCGCGGACAGGGCAGAATCCGACAGTAAGATGAGACCATTGAAGAAAACCGCTGCCATCAGCGGAAGACGCAACCTCACGGTATCAGGCGTTCGATGAATCAGATTTGTCCATCAGGTATGCGCACACAACGAGCCAGATGGTCATTACTATCTCAGCGATGATGAATTCCGTCGCCATTCCGGCATCATGAACCAGGGCTGCAAACACGCGTATCACTGCTGCAGCGCCAAGAAACAACGCTGCTGAATATAACCAATGCCCCTGGGCCCGAATTGCACCGACAAACACCAGGATAGTAACTCCCAGGAAGAATGCACCAAAGTCCCCTATTTGTGTACTTCGGCCAATACCATCCAATAGCGGCATGCCGAGCCCCTTTGCGGTCTCTTCCGGCTGAACGAGCCAGCCAATACCGTTTATGCCCATCAGGAAACCAGGGAACGTGGAAACCACCCTTAATATATTTTTCTTCATTGCTTAATCCTCAAATAGTAGTTCACAACCCGTCCCTTCCAGGATCGTGTCGACCCAGGCGCGGTCCTCATCAGACAGGGTTTTGTATTCCTTGCGAATCCACTGCAGGCATTTTCCCTGGTAGGGGAAAGTCGGCTGTGCCCAAGCTCGGCCGTCGATCACAGTTTCCATTTTGTCCTTACCGGACATTAACGCTTTTGCGTTGGCCAATAATGCCGGGACGTATACACGACCGATTTCGGTTAACAGCTCGCCCAGAACCGGCTTCGCCACATCTCTCGCCAGGAAACCTTCATCCTCCACCCTGAGCCCTGAAAGATCATCAACCACATCAACCCATGCGGTGACGCGCGGCGCTTCGCTCATACAAATAGCAGCAGGTGTCGGATCGAATTTAACCAGCTGCGTCAGCTGCGCATAGACCGCAAAATCTGCAGACCCTGGCCTGCGCCCCATCAGAAACGTCTGCTTCTCAATCACAGCGTCCATTATCTTAAGAAACCGCCGATAACTATCTTCGATCACCGGTGCCGTAACGTCGTTGGACCCGACCACATGCAGTCTTGAAATCTGGCGATCGCAGATAAACCTGCTCATCTGTATCAGGCTTTCATCCGTGGCGTTAAGATTTCTCCAACGCGGTAAAATCTTCCCCGCCATCTCAATATCTGCTTCGTAGTACCAGCGATAGTGAAACATCGCCTTGGTCAGCCATTCATCACCATAGTCTTCGAGAAGGTAATTGATAAACGCCATCACCGGATCACCGGGTATGGTACGCCGTCCGTCAAAGGCGGCTTCGAACCTTCGAATCAACGGCGTTGAATCGACTACAGCCTCTATGTCACCCTTATCATTAGGCAAATAAAACGTCGGCAGCAGGTTAACTTTCGGGTTTGGCAAGGAAGACTCCGCAGCCTGATCACCGATTAGCAATTCATAAGGAATCCGCCGGTAACGCAGCAGCGCCAGCATTTTACGAGTATAGGGTGACCCAGGCGCACCTTTGAATTTAAGCGGTACAGGTAAGCTCATATCACTACTCCTTTAGATGATGAGGTCATAACAATAGTGACCACGATTAGATTAAACCAACACACCACCCCTCATATCGTGATGTAAGATCCCACCCACAGCATAAATTAACGATCCACGACTCGATGAGTCAGGCTCATATACGCCCGGTTGATAAACCCGGTATTGTTGCCATTCTTTTCGTCCCATTCGCTGGTTACTTTGGCAGCATAAACTTCTTCCAATGTTGCGCCTTTTTCAATCAGTACCATCATGCGATTTCGTATAGTCGTTAACATATCGACGTATTCAACCAGATCCTCGTAGTTTGCAAGGGGCCCATGCCCTGGAATTACCACCGTATTTTCATCAATGGCTTTGAGCGTTGCGGAACAAAACTCGATTACACCATCGAGGGTTCCACCGTTTCCCGCATCGATAAATGGGTAGCCGGAATTGTTGTATACGTCCCCAAGATGCACAGCATTGGATTTTCGAAAGACGATGGCGGTATCGCCAGTCGTGTGAGCGGGGCCAAAGTGCATCAGGTCAATTTGCTCTCCATTAAAGTGAAACTGCATGGTGTCGTCGTAGGTAATGTCCGGCCATGCACTCTCCGGATAGGCTTTTTGTTCATAGGCTAGAGAAACAAGGTTAATAATGTGATCCTGCTGCATCATTTGCCGCGAATTCGCCTGGGAAACCAGCCAGGTCCCCTCTGGACCAAGAGAAATGTTGCCTTCGGCATGGTCAAAATGCCAGTGAGTATTAATGGCGAAATCCACTTGCTTGCCACCTAAGTTCTTAATCGCTGACTTAATCTTCGGCATGAGCTGGGGAAACTGATCATCGACGATCAGCACTCCATCATCACCCACACTGACCGCGATGTTCCCACCCAGGCCAAACAACACATGGAAATTATCGTTAATGCTCTGCACGGTGATCTCTGTGGTCTCCATGTCCCAACCAAATGCCTGTAAAAGCTGATCGAGTCCAACCGGGTCAGGTATGGCCGGGGCATCGTGACCGAAGCTCAATGGTGTGAATAGTATCAGTGCAATAGTCAAGAGGATTCTGTCCATTTAAATATTCCTTTTTGAAAGTTGATTATTGTTATTTGCCGAATAACCAGCTGTACTAATTTATCGATTCGTACAGGCGCATCGCCAACTCATCGAATTCCAGAGAAGTAATTATCTCAAGCTGCTACCGAGAATATCCCGGGCAATAATGTGTCTTTGTACTTCACTCGGTCCTTCTCCAATACGCCGGATACGCATCTCCCGAAACCAGCGTTCGAACGGAAAATCCTTGGACACGCCATAGCCACCGTGGATCTGCATGCAGCGATCCACCACCCGACTGGCAGCTTCCGATGCCACTAACTTCGCCATGGCGGCTTCCTTGCGAAAGGATTCACCTCGATCCGCCTTGTCTGCCGCTTCAAGTGTCATCCATCTGGACTGTTTTATATCAATTTCATTGTCAACCAGCATCCATTGAATAGACTGACGAGAAGACAAGGGCGCGCCGAAGGTTTCTCTTATCTTTGAATATTCTACCGCCAATTCATGCGCCTTGACTGCAACGCCAATGCATCCGGCGGAATAAGGGATCCGCTGTCTGGACAGGCGGTCGTTAGCAATGGCAAAACCCTTGTTCACCTCACCCAGAATGTTGGTATGCGGGATACGCATATCTACAAACTGTAATTCAGTGGCATAATGAGCTGAGCGCAAGGTGTGTATAACTCGACGCACATGAAAACCTGGAGTGTCCGTATCCACGATGAAGCAGGTCACGCCATTACGACCTTTGTCCGGAGACGTCCTGGCAAACACCAGACCAAAGTCAGCGACATCCGCCCCGGAAATAAATATCTTTGTACCGTTGATTACCCAATCATCACCTTCTTTCTTTGCTCTGGTTTGAATGGCACGGGCCGGATCTGATCCACCCGACGGTTCCGTCAAGCCAAAGAAACCTCTCTTTTCACCCCTCAATGTGGGATAGAGATAGCGTTCCTTCTGCTCATCGGTGGCTTCATAAAGCTGTGCCAGTCCGGCACCGCCGAATACGCCATAACAAGGACAATAAAGGCCGGCTCGATGCTGCGCCATCTCAATGGCAATGAGCGTTTTCGTCACCATGTCCAGACCCGGCCCGCCAAATTCCTCCGGGATGTCCAGGCCGAACAATCCCATTTCCTTAACCATGCCTACCAGTCGCTCCTGGTCTTCCGGCAAGAGGGCATCGGCATCAGGATCCAGATTCATTTCCAGCGGCAGGATCTCATCACGTACAAACCTGCGTACCATGGCAACGATTAACTTCTGCTCGTCGTTAAGTTGTAGGTTCATAATGATTCCTATGTGGTTCTTGTCGAGGTTCAAGCATCAAAGGGCTAATCCCTCCGTTCGTGATTGTAAAGGATCAATTTCTGGACAGGAACTAGCCTGGTGAAAGTCTGCCGAGCCTCGGCAATTCAGATTCTTTATTATCCCGGGGATAACACTGGTGCTCAGCAAAATGGACCATCAACAGTTCCCTGTACCGGGTCTGGTAAGCAGAAGTCACTTCGATTCGGAAAAAAACTTCTGCACCTGCATCAACATGTGATTGCAGTTCTCCTTTTAGACCAAACAGTGTGCGAGCGTCAGCGCACCCAATATAAGTGACTCCGTCTTTCTCCGACCCCAATTGGTAGACGCCAAGCTGCCCTTTGACCTGTTTGAGGTCTTCACTGGTCAGGGGAATCCATGGTTTGTCCAGTCGAATCGACATCTGTTCAGTTCACTCCGCGGGTCTGAGTTGGTAACGGATTGGCAAATGCTTGATGCCATGAACGAAGCTTGCCTGCAAATAGTTCACATCTCCAGTCATCTCCATCTTCACAATTCGCGGTAGTAGTTGCTTGAAGAATATCCGCATCTCCATTCTCGCCAGGACAGTACCCAGACAAAGGTGGGGGCCGGTACCGAAAGCCAGATGCTTGTTCGGTTGCCGAGTAACGATGAACTCATCTCCGTCGGGAAAATACGTCTCATCCCGGCAGGCTGAAGCGTAAAAGAGACCGACAGAATCACCTGCCCTGATGGTCTTGTCCCTTATTTTATAGTCTTCGCTGGCGACCCGACAAAACTGCGTAACCGGGACTGTCCATCGAATCATCTCTTCCGTACCCAATTTCATAAGATCAGGATTATCGATGAGTTTCTGCATCTGCTCAGGGAAATCGAGTAACGCCTTCAATCCGCCCGACATCGCAGTACGGGTCGTTTCATGACCTGCGGTAACAACAATAATGTAGTAACCAAATAAATCCGCATCAGCCAGATATTCACCATCTATCTTGCCGTTCGCTATGTAGCTGCACAAATCGTCGGTGGGATTAGCCCGGCGACTGGCAGTTATCTCTGTAAAGTAGGTAATCAGGTCCATGATACTGCTCATGAGCCCGGAAGAGTCCTGTTTGGATCGGTTCATCTCGGCGTCTTCACCGGCGAATATTTCGTTGGTGAGTTTGAGCAGCAACTGTTCATCTTTCTGCGGGACACCGAGGATTTCACAAATCAGGCGCAGCGGACCCCACACCGCCACATCCTGAACAAAATCACACTCCTTCTCGCTACCATCGCCCATCATTTCATCGAGGATATCCCTGGTGATCTGTTCCAGCCTCGCCTCCAGGCGATTCAGAATACTGGATCTGAACCATGGCATGACCAATTGTCGAAACGGTTTGTGATCCGGCGGGTCCATATTCACCAGACTTCGAAAAAGTGGTTCTTCTGAATTTCGCCCCAACGATTCAGATTGCTTCTGCGCTGCTTCAAGCAGGCGATCAGGAAGAATCTGAGTGCGAATAGCGCTCCTGAAAATAGCGGGCTGCTTTTCGATTTCGACAATATCATCATGGGTAGTTGCCGCCCAAAAAGGTGCGAAACCTTCAGGCGAGAAATACCTGAGAGGGTCATTCGCTCTCAGCCACTTGAAAATCTCGTGTGGATGGCTGTGTTTGCCATAGTATTCGGTGGCAATTATGTCTTCTTCCGGAAATGGAAATTCTGGCACCTTGATCACCTCTTTTTTATTACTGTTCAATAAACTCGATCGCGTCGCCAAAACCGCCAATCAACTTATGAGTCACTATCGTGATCATCACTAAAAACAAGCCAGGCATCAATACCCTGGCGGATTGTAAACCCGATCAAACCGGAAGACGATTCCCGGGCTTGTGCTCGCCAGGCTGGCTCCTGCCAGGTAATTGAGTAAACTGTCCTCCTCCTGACCAGGTCGGAGTATCCAGGGTGAAATCGCAGGCAGATGTCGTTGTTATTGGCGCAGGAATCATCGGCCTTTGCACGGCATGGCAAATAAGAAAACGGAGTTTGCTTTCCATTGTGGTTGTCGAGCAAGGCATAAGCCTGGGCGAGGGTTCGACCGGCGCTTCCTCAGCAGTATGCCGACATCGATATTCTTACGATGAAATGGTCAACCTTGCCAGGGACGGAATCCATGCCTATCGGCACTGGCCCCACTTTATCGGTACAGATCAACCCCTGGCGCAATTCCAGAAGGATGGCGTGCTGTGGCTAGTCGATGGCAGTAATGGCTGGGCGAACAAAGAGAGCAAGCGGCTTGAGAAGGCAGGGATACGAACAAACATACTCGATGCCACCGATATTAAAAGTCGATTCCCTGCGTTGAACCCTTGCAGCTTGCCTCCAGATACTAAATGCGGTGAAGCCCACGACTGCAACGATGGGACATCCTATCTATATGAAGTCGACGGTGGTTACTTTGATCCCGTTAACGCACTGGAAGACCTGCGCAGAGCGCTGCTCGGGAAAAAAGTCGATGTGCGATTTCGCTCACAGGTACAAAAAGTCCTGACCGCTGGTGGCAGGACAAGAGGAATTCAGCTGGATAATGGATCGGTAATCGAAGCACCCTGTGTAATCAATGCCACAGGTCCCTGGTGCAATGAGGTGTTTCAACAGTTGGGATTGGCACTGCCATGGTCACTTAAACCCACACGAATTCAAATCCTACATCTTGATCGCCCGGTAGAGTTGATCGGCGACCTTCCAGTATGTTGCGATATAGTAGGCGGTATTTACTTTCGACTGCAGAATCGAGGCCAGCAAATTGTACTTGGATCAACCCTTGAGGAAGACGAACAGGAAGTAGTCGATAATCCCAGCGATTTCAATCGATTGATTGATGACGATTTCAAACAGGCAAAACTTCATGCACTGCACCACCGCATCCCATCCTTGCCTTATCAGGGCAGTGTCACCGGTTACTGCGGTTTGTACACCGTGAATCGGGACGATGTACATCCCATTGTCGGTGAATCAGAGATTACCGGATTCTATGTTGCCAATGGCTTTAGCGGCCACGGCTTCAAGCTGGCACCGGCAATCGGCGCAATGCTGGCAAAGGAAATTACGGGTGAATCCAGTGACTTCGACACAACCGTCCCGATCAGTTTCCTCGCCCCGAACAGAATACCGTTACAACTGGACGTCAAGAACGTCTTGGCCTGAAGCAGATAACCACGCACCGAAACTACGGATTGACATTGATAATCACCGTTGGCCAGAAACGGTGATTCATTCGCCGCTCTGGCGCTCGCAGAATTCCTCTCCGGTATTTGTCTGCCCGGGCAAGCATTTCGACCCTCTCTTCTTCTTCACCCAGGTGTTTATGAATCCGGGCCAGGGCCACATAAAAATCCGGATCATCTCGTTTCAGGCGGATAGACTTCTTAAGGGAGTTTCGGGCGTCGCGATAGTCGCCACGCTGGAATGAAAGTTGAGCGCGGAAATAGTGATAATAAGGATTTCGCGAGCGATAACGATCCACGCGCCCCTGGAAGTACTCTGCTTTCATCGCCTGACCCTGATGTTTGTAAAGGGTCGCCAGATTGCTCAGCGCAGAATCGTTTCTGAAGTTCTGGCGTATCGCTCGATGGTAGCTGAACTCCGCCAACTCATCCTCTCCTGCACGGCGCATAGCAGCACCCATATTATTCCAGGCGCCTGAAAATTCGGGCCGTAATTTTATTGCATGCCGAAGATTCAAAATAGCATCATCAATCCTGCCATCCATTACGCCCTCGGCACCCAGATTGTTAAAGTAGAGTGCCAGTGCTTCCTTGTCTGATATCAGCTTAGTTCGCATATCGCCGATAATAAATTCCGGCAGAAAATCCATGACATACGACCCTCCTCCGGCCATACGGCCCGTCGCCACAATATGTTCGTAACGGATCATGGTGTTACCTTGATAATCCCAGATCGGATCAACGGCGACTGTCTGGTACTTCGCGTCCAGACCAACATACCTTGCCGCGGCAACGAACAATGTCGTCATTGACAGGCAGTTACCCGACCGCTGTTTGAAGGTTTCCATTGCGGTCAGCGTGTTAGTTGCGTCATAGTGAATGTTTAGCTCGTCTTGGCTAAACAGCAGTTCGCGAAGTTTCTTGAGTTTACGACTAGCATTCCAATCGGAATCGATTTTCGCATCAAGCAGGTCCCGGATTTCCGGTGACAGGGAAAGTATATCAATCGCAGTCTCCGGTTCATTCCCGAGAACACGACGGAGCAAAGCCACCTCTTCCTGGTAACCATAGCTATAGTTCACCCGGTGGGGAATACAACCCACGCTGGATAGTACGGCAATGAGAAGGACCATTGATCTGGGCATAGCAAATTTCGAATTTATCCTTTACTTGTGTTCGTGATAACTCGAATCATGTTCAATTATCATCTGCTAAGCAGCAGGCTCCAACTTTTTATTTTCAATGCCAGAGTAAACACAACGGGTTCCAGGCTCATATCAAAGCAAACGCAGCGTTGATGGCACGCCGGAGCCTTTTGGGCGAGGTTCACCCGGTATTTACCAAGAAGTTCCGCCCCCCATGGTGGTGCAACACCATGGGGCTCGCAATACCCAATGTGACCTGCGACTCAATTAAAATGGAATAGAAGTCTGACCAGGTCAAAATTGTCTATGCAGCCCGTCAGATCTCTGAAATCTACAGGGGCAAAAGCAGGCGTAGCGTTTGATCGAAAAGGCCGGTTATCTGAAATCAAGGATGACGGCTCCGGTAAATTGATCGCTTCGGCATTTAGTGTTCGCTCAAAAATCCGGAGTGCCGGTCTCCATGCCCATAGCTGCACCGGCGGGAGGTGAACGATGGTTAACTTTCAAACTGACGACACATCCAGAGTAATATAGTTATCATGAACAGCTATCCCCTCAACCCCACATAAAAAATAAGGAAACAACATGCAATCTCATGCGAATCGCCTTAGTTTGGAAGGCAAAAGTGCACTCGTCACGGGCGCATCATCAGGACTTGGTGCGTTTTTCGCCAGGGTTTTAGCCGAAGCCGGTGCAAAGGTCGCTATCACAGCCAGGAGATTCGAAAATCTCACTAGATTGGCAGATGAAATTACGACCTCGGGTGGCGTGGCCATCCCAATCAAATGCGATGTCACCGATGCAGCCCAGGTCGAGGCAGCCATGACGCAGGCCTGGGGTGAATTCGGACGCCTGGATATTGTTGTTAACAATGCAGGCGTCACTTTAGACGCCGGAAGCGTCCCGGAGAAGGTAACTAACGATATCTTTGAGGCAACTGTGGGGGTCAATCTGCTGGGCGTCTGGTACTGCTGTAGGGAAGCAGGCGCTCGAATGCTGGCTGATGGTAAAGGCGGCTCAATCATTAACATCTCATCTATGCTGGGATTGGCTGGAGCATGCGACAATCCCGTTGCGTATCAGACAACTAAAGCGGCAGTCAACAATCTGTCTCGAAATCTCGCCTGCAGCTGGGCAGACCGGGGTATCCGCGTTAACGCTCTGGCACCCGGCTACTTCCCCAGCGAGATGACTGATCCATTCTTTAATGTCGATGGCTATACAGATTATGTGAAGGACGCAACGGCCATGGGCAGGATAGGTGATGTCGATGAGCTCGCAGGTCCGCTGCTTTTGTTGGCTTCAGATGCGGGAAGTTACATCACCGGTCACATACTCGTCGTTGATGGCGGTTATTCCGCGAGTGTTGGAGGGAGACGCTTTTCCGAGTCCATATATAAAGGGCTGCAGGAAATCATCCCTGATGATCGAGCAGTTCACATTGTACCTTCGGAGTAGATTTTTTCGTTCACCTCTGAACTAGGGAACGTCTGATTAAGAGGGTATTTTCGTCAGCACTGTTCTTCAAGGAAAGGAAGAGGCGCACGCAGAAAATTTGATAACACGCGTTGAGTTAACAAATTTTTGAGTAGGACTCTGACGCAGTTATGACGGAAATAATGGTGCCCCATACCGACCTTAGTCAGACGTTTCCCCGGCCCGGCTAATAGAAAGAAGTACGAATTACCGGCTGAAACAGGTTTTTTTTGTGTGCACAAACTGAATTGGCGATGCAGGCGTCGCAATCGGGTTCGGTCATTTCCGGGCATCGGCTTCTCGACATAAAGAAAAACCAATCCACAGCACCCATAGTGCGACCTGACAATCCCGGCAGCTGCTCCATCGCCGTATAGACCGCATGTCGGACCAGCCATTCATCTTCCGGGCTGATCAGCTGCCGGTTTTCCAATTTGATTTTCAGATCCGCATCAACGATATCCACCAGGCCCAGTCTCAGGCTGGCACGCATGCAATGATAGTCAACCACTGGCGGCAGAGATTCATTGGCGCCAAAAGCAAAGAACTTCTCCGGTCTTTGCGCCAAAATGAGCGCCAGCAAGGCGCTCTTCTTGCGCAACGGATCCTCCCTGTAACCTCCGACCTGATCCAGCATTTTTAGAAATGTGGCCAGCGGATACCTTGAACCTATAGCGGTCTTTACAATGGACTCCGGCGACCAGTTCAGGGCGAGCATGGTGTTACCATAACTGTGTGCCATTTCCAGGTGCAGCTGAACGGCTGGCATCACATCGGATCCGTCATCGGCGCGAAACAGTTCCAACATGTCACCAGGCATCTGCGATGCCTGTCTCTCCGGGGAGAAAAAATCCGGATCCTGCTCCAATCGCTTCAGATAAGCATGAAAGAGATAAAAAGCACCTTTTAGCACCTGTCCATCTATGGTCTGTATGAGCGGTTGATCATATTGATTATTTTTTTGGCTCCAGAAACTGAACTGCTGCAGGGTTGTAACAAAAAAGAAATCCAGGGCCCTGGGGTGATTTTGTCGTGGCAGGGAAATTCCAACAAATGGAAACGGTTCGGCTTCCTTGACTGTCGAAATCAGTTCTGCAATTTTTTCTATCCGGGCCTGGTTGACCGGCAGATGATCATCATCCAGCGGTGAATCCTGGATTTTAGTTACAAGGTTCGAGGGTCCGATCCCGGTAATCATACTAGAGGCCATACGTGATCCAGAGATGGCCGCCATGACAGGATGCTGCCCGGCAGCGATACCCGAGAGTGTCGCGCCGCAGAATGTATCACCGGCGCCTGTCGGATCCAGATTGTCGGTCTCAGGCGCGTGAATCTGAGTCTCATACTCACCCTGTTGAATCACAGCGCCATTCTCTCCCAGCGTGATAAAGGTTGTCCTTCCAGGAGGCGTCCTGTTATTGCCTGGTAATTTGTCGAGTAGCGCCGATTCGACATGGTTCATAAAAAACAGATCAGAAACCGCCCGGACAGCCACAACCCTGTCGGGATCTTCCTCAATGATCATGTGCGCTGTGCCCGCAGACAAAAGTTTTGCGCCTCGAGCCCTGCAGGCGTGAAGAAAAGACAGCTGTTGCGTAGCGCCACCCAAGGGCACGACATGAATCAGGTCAAACGCGGCCAGATCGTCGGGCAGCTGGGCAGGTTCAAGATCTTCTTCGGCACCAAAAAAAGCGTTTTCATAGTGTGAGCCTGTCGGGCTCTGTATGATGTGGAACCTGGGTACCTCCTCAGGTCCAATTACCGGACCTATCCATGTCATGACTCTCTCTACAAAAAGCAGTTGTTCCGGCATTGGTTCCGGTCGTGGTGCAAAAATCGTCACTATCGCACCGGCGCGAGCGGCAGCCAAAGCAGTGTAAAGACCGGCCCCACCTGCTACGTGATGCGAATCACCGTTAACGACCAGATGATCCAGTGAAGGCGAACCAATGATTAGAACAGAAATATTCATCAGGCTACCGTCGTCCGCTTTTTTTCTCGCTTCTTTATTTGTCATGGGTGCTCAGGATGTCTGGGCCTGGTACAGGGTATAAGCGCCAATCAGCATAAATCCGGTGCCCGCAACGTATGACAGCATTTTTTCGCTGATATAGGCAGACAAAACGCTACCGGCCAGGACCCCGATTGCAGATGCAACAACTAACGCAGCACTGGCAGCAGCGAACACGAGCAACTTACTTATATCCTTGTCAGAGGCAAAAAGCATGGTCGCTATTTGTGTTTTATCTCCTAATTCAGCAATAAACACTGCTGCAAATATTGTTATGAATACTTTCCAGTCCATTCTTTGACCCCTGTTGCTTTACTCATTTATGTACAGGCACGTTTATCACGCGCGCTCATTGCAAATTTTTTTTCGATGGACAAACGATCAGGTGGTCAGTTTATTCTGAATCGTATTCTGTTGAAAATGACGCAACTAATCCGTAAACGGTTCCGCCCCAAAATCGATGATCATCTGCCGTACCTTCTCCAGCATCTCATCGAGTTCAGCCTCGTCAGTGCCGCGCATGACGAGGCTGGTGCCGTAGCCATCCTGGCGATAGAAAGGATAGGAGCCCAAATCCACCTCCGGATGTTCTTCGGCAATCACACGCAGACTGACCGCCACCTTGCCTTCACTTAAATAGGCACCGATTGATCTTGATCGCACCGGGTCACCGCCAGGAATTCGTTCCTTATCGAGTGTGCCCGCCATGGCCTGCATCACCATGGGAACGCCCGCCATGACAAACACATTGTCCAGCTGGAATCCCGGTGGCCCTCCCGTCGGGTTTTCAATCAAGGTCGCTCCCCTGGGAATCCTTGCCATGCGCAATCTCGTCTCCATCACTTCAGGCGGGGCTTCCCTGCGTTTGATGAGTTCAACCACATCAGGATGCATTTCCAGTTCGGTGTCAAAAGCAAGGGCAATACAATCAGCGGTAATGTCATCGTGGGTTGGCCCGATACCGCCCGTGGTGAATACATAGTCAAATTTAAAACGGCACTCATTGACCGTATCGACTATCGTTTTCTCCACATCAGGGATTACCCGCGCCTCCACCATCCGCACACCAAGCTCATTGAGCTCTTTCGCCAGATAAGCAAGGTTTGTATCCTGGGTTCTGCCGGACAGTATTTCATTGCCAATAATGATCAGACACGCGGTTACCGCTTTAGCCATCGATTTCTCCCTTTATTCCGCCTGATAGTCAATATAGGCCTGCAGGTTCCTGCCGGGCACTGCTTCGAAAGTTTCCTCACTGTTGACCACCTCGGTCATCAAGTCCACGCGAAAGGAACGAAAAGCTTCCCGCAATTCACACCAGGCACCTACTGTCCATTTATTACCCCAGAAGTACAAGATGTGTGGCCAGATGGTCCTCCTGGTATATTCACCTTTTATGGACCGGTAACACACATCCAGCTTTCTACACTGGTCTGACGCAACTCGCACCATTTCAAGATTGTTGCTCAGCAACTCCGACAGTCGAAAACCCGGCACTCTGATCGTATTCAGCTTAATTTCCTCTTTGAGGTTCGAAGGCAGAACAGATTCAATCTTGCGAATCGCAGTTGCGGTCGTGGCCGCGAGTTTCTTGTCCGCCCAGGCCCGCACCATTTGCGCACCCAGAGCCAGCGCTTTTAATTCGTCGCTGTTAAACATCAACGGTGGCAGTCGATATTCGTCCCGCAACAGGTAGCCTACCCCCGCCTCGCCGTCGATAGGAATACCCGAACCCATCAGATCACTGATATCCCGATAGATGGTTCTGTCAGAGACTTCGAGCTTCTCCCCCAGATACCGTGCAGTACGCACATTACCCTCCTGTAGCAACAACATAAGTTGAAATAATCTATCTGCTCGGCGCACTGTGATACCTAATCCGCAATTTTATCAACACTCCTGACATAAGGCTGTCAGCATGGGTTATCTATAATGACAGGCAGTCCTAAAGGAAATATGACCATGGCGAGCCAGCTGCCAGCTGCTGCCCGGAAACGGGCAGCGAATTTTATTCATGATAACGCCAACAATCTACAACGTCAGCGTTTTGCATTCCACTTCGAAGCGGGAAATGCGAATCAAGTACTAAATGCGTTACAGGAATATCAGAACGAAGATGGTGGATTCGGCGGTGGACTCGAACAGGACCTGCGCACCAGGAACTCATCGGTAATCGGCACGACTGTCGCCCTCCAGATTATGGGAGAGGCTGATATCGAATCGGAAAATCAGACCCTGAGAAAGGCAATGGATTACCTGGAGCAACAATATCAGTTCAACAACTGGTCAAATGTTAATGACCAATGCAACGACGCTCCGCACGCGCCCTGGTGGCGATTCAACAGCAAGTGGGCCTGCACCGACAAATTTCTTGCCAACCCGGGCGCAGAAATACTGGGGTGCCTGCTACGCCATGACACTGGCCTTGCCAATGACACCGTCAATTCGTTGCTGGAAAGAGCACTTGAGCATATCGCATGCCACGAACTGGAGATGCATGAGCTCCTGTGCTACTCGCGACTGTATCATTGCGAATTTCTCGGTGAAAACTACCGGGACGCCATGCTTCCATCTTTACTGGAGCAGGCATTTCAATTGGTAAAAATCGAACAGCGTGACTGGGAAGAGTACGGGCTCACTCCCATTGGACTGGTCGAACACCCGGATTCGGTTTTTGCGAGTTTCTTCAGCGATTCACTCGAAACTAACTTTGAATACCAGATCAATCAGCAATCTGACGAAGGTTGCTGGATACCCCGTTGGTCGTGGGGTGGTGATTATCCTGGTACCTGGGCGGTGGTTGAAACCGAGATAAAAGTCGAGCTCACGTTGAAGTTTCTGCTGCAACTGAAACGATTTGCTCGCCTGGAAGAGTCGAACCTCCCTTAAAAACTGTATAGTTACATGCGAATCAAATCACAGATCTGAAAAATAATCTTAAGAAGTAAATGAAAAAAGCCTCAGAAGAACTGGACCACATCCTGATTCGTGGTGCACGCGAGCATAATCTCAAATCCATCGAAGTTAAAATCCCGAAACGCAAGCTGGTCGTACTGACCGGAGTATCCGGTTCGGGTAAGTCTTCACTGGCATTTGACACGCTATATGCGGAAGGTCAGAGACGTTATGTGGAATCCCTTTCCACCTATGCCCGGCAATTTCTGGGGCAAATGGAGAAGCCCAAGTACGACACCATCCGCGGACTTTCTCCTACCATCTCAATAGAACAGAAAACCACCAGCCGCAATCCCCGCTCTACCGTCGGCACCATTACCGAAGTCTCGGATTATTTACGCGTCCTGTTCGCTAGAGTCGGTGAACAGTTTTGCCACCAATGCGGTCGCAAAGTGCAGGGACAATCGGCGCAGAATATTACTCGTGAGCTCATGTCCCATCCCATGGGAACCAGGCTGATGCTGCTGGTGCCGCTACTGGTCAATCGCAAGGGGGAGCATCGCGACCTGCTTGCAGATGCCCGTGCCCAGGGCTTCGTCCGCCTGCGCGTCGATGGGGTAATCGTTCGTAGCGAGGAAATTGAAGCGCTGGATAAACGTAAGAAGCACAACGTCGAAGCCGTCATCGACCGGTTGGTAATGAAAAAGGATATCTCGGAACGTTTGACCGAATCCGTGGAACAGGCGCTCGCCCTGGGAGACGGAGTGCTCATCGCCAATATAGAGGGCGCTGGCGATCAGATCTACTCCGAACACCTTTCCTGCAGCCATTGCAATATTTCCTTTCCACAATTGACTCCACAGTCATTTTCATTCAACAGTCCGCAGGGTATGTGCCACGACTGCAACGGGCTGGGTACCCAGATGGCATTCGATCCGGATCTGCTGATACCGAACAGGGATCTGACCCTGCGCGAAGGGGCATTGAGACCCGTTGGTAAGATTGATGAGGATAAAAATTCGATGGGCGCAACCTTCCACCGCCAGGTATTCAAATACCTGAAGATTCCATTGGATATCCCCTGGAGAAAACTAAGCAAAGCACAACAACACAAAATTATGGCGGGCACCGGGGACATCAGATACAAAATCAACTGGGGTAGCCACGGAACGAGCAATTCGCGTTATGAAGGATTGATGAATCGGTTAATGCGCCGATTTCGCAATACCCGCTCGGAAGGCATGAAGCGCTGGTATTCCCAGTTTTTGGCTAATACCCCCTGCACTACCTGCGGCGGTGTTCGACTGCGTGCTGAAAGCGCTGCGGTCCGGGTCGCCGATCAGACTATCGTCGATGTATCCAGCTGGACAATCGATGAAACCCACGACTTCTTCCGGAATCTTGAACTTCCAGGCGTAGCCGGTGAAATCGCAGCTGAAGTGTTGAAGGAAATCTGCAACCGTCTTAATTTTCTCAATTCTGTTGGCCTCGCTTATCTGTCCCTGGATCGACCGGGTCCTTCCCTGTCTGGCGGCGAATCCCAACGCATTCGCCTTGCCAGTCAGGTGGGTTCGGAATTGTCGGGCGTCATTTATATTCTTGATGAACCCAGCATTGGATTACATCAGCGAGACAACGAAAAACTGCTGCGCACGCTTCTAAGAATGCGTGATATCGGTAACACTGTCGTTGTGGTAGAGCATGACGAGGAAACCATCCGCAAGGCTGACTACGTCATCGACTTCGGCCCGGGAGCAGGTATCCGTGGCGGTCACATCGTGCATGCAGGCACACCAAAAAGTCTTGAGAAAAATAAAGACTCGATAACCGGGAGCTACCTGTCGGGTAAAAAGAGAATAGAATTCTCCTCCAGGCGACGCAAACCAACTGGCGTAATCAAGGTTTTCGGCGCAAATGCCAACAATCTGAGAAAACTGGATGTTGAATTCCCACTGGGAATAATGATTGCCGTGACCGGAGTTTCCGGGGCCGGAAAGTCTTCCCTGGTAAACGATATTCTGCATCCTGCACTGGCCAGGCAATTCAGCCGTTCCACCAAACGTATCGGCGCCCATGAACAGATCAAAGGTCTTGAACAGCTGGACAAGGTGGTCGCCATTGACCAGCGTCCAATTGGCAGGACGCCTCGAAGTAATCCCGTCACCTACATCAAGGTTTTTGATGAGATTCGAAAATTCTATTCCATGCTGCCTGGCTCTCGAATGCGAGGCTATAAACCCGGACGATTTTCATTCAATGTCAAAGGCGGGAGATGTGAAACCTGCCAGGGCGATGGCGTTCGGAAAATTGAGATGCACTTTCTCGCTGACGTATTCGTCAAGTGTGAAGACTGTGAAGGCAGTCGATTTAACGAAGCTACACTCGAGGTCAGATACAAGAACAAATCCATTGCAGACATCCTGTCCCTGACCGTCGCCGAAGCAGTTGAGCATTTCTCTGAGCATCCGAAAATTCGCGTCAAGTTGCAGTTACTGGTCGATGTTGGCCTGGACTATCTGCATCTTGGCCAGCCTTCATCAACGCTCTCTGGAGGCGAAGCGCAACGAATAAAGTTAGCCAAGGAGCTGTCCAAAATCGCGACGGGCAAGACCTTTTATATCCTGGATGAACCGACGACAGGACTGCATTTTGATGATGTACGCAAGTTGCTCGTCGTGCTGAATCGACTCGTTGACGCTGGAAATACTGTTGTTGTCATCGAACACAATCTTGATGTCATCAAAACTGCAGACTGGATTATTGATCTCGGACCCGGTGGCGGACCTGAAGGCGGAAAAATTATTGCTGAAGGACGGCCGGAGCAGGTGATGAAGATCAGGAAATCAGATACCGGCCGCTACCTTAAATCACTTCTTGCCCGACATTAGGCCACAAACCAGAAAATCTTCGGATAAAACCCGATTACATTCAATTCACAATGCCGTGAATACGTTTGATTTTGGGATTGTTCATCAATGCCTTGATCTTCGGATGATTGCCCAGCGCCTGCAGGTCAAGGTTCTGCACCGCCCGCATGATTTCCGGATCTGCCAGAATGGCTTTCATCTGCGGATCATTCTGCAGCGCCATGATGGTGCTCATCACACCCGGGCTGTTCACAATACTTGATTTGATCGAGTCAACCGCTGTCTGAGACGACGCTGCAGTATCCGTCCCAGGGGAATCACCAGGGACCGAAACGCCGAGACTAGTGATGCTCAGGATCTCCCTGCTACGAAGTTGAATCGTACCCATCGATTCTGTGCGGATCCGGTACAACCCATTCTGCATGGACAGGACTTCCCCACGGATTCGGCTTCCATCCTTCAGCACAATTTCACTTTCTGCAAACACATGAAAGGACAATACAATCGCCGCAATGATGACCGCACCTCGTTTCACACTATTCTCCTGCCTGATGCCGACTATTTTGCATGTTTACGGCGAAATTGCATCTATGTTAGCTTCACTCGCATGAACGATTACGACCCAGAGCAGGTTCAAATCCGGCCAGCCGCCACGGTGATGCTCATCGATGACAGGCCGGACCTGCAACTCTTCATGATGGAGCGACATGCCAATACTATATTCGCCGGTGGCATGTGGGTCTTTCCTGGCGGCTCCGTCGACGCCACCGATAATTCTGCCGAATTTCAGGCAATCAGTATTCATCGAAGTGATGCGCAAGCCAGCAAGCTGATGGGAATAGACGCCGGTGGCCTCGCTTACTATATCGCTGCCATCAGGGAAGCTTTTGAAGAAGCGGGAATCCTCCTCGCCCTGAAAAAGGACACGCTGGAGCCACTGGACCTTTCCAGCCCCGATGTCAAAAAAAGATTTCAGCAACATCGGGATGATATCAACGATTCGAACAGAAATTTCATCGAGATTATCAAAGACGAAAATCTGATCATGGACGCCGGTGAGATCCACTACATCGCGAGATGGATCACGCCCCCAGGTCCACCTCGCCGGTTCGACGCTCGATTCTTTGTCGCGTGCGTACCTGATAAGCAAACACCAATTCACGATGACGGCGAGCTCGTCCATTCAAAATGGTTTTCGCCAAAGGAAATACTACGCCGGGCAGAAAACGATGAAATGGTACTGATGAGTCCGACATTGAGGATGGTAAAAAACCTGGCATTGTTTGATTCTGCCGCTCAGGTGATCGAATCTGCATCGGCAAATCAGGTTGATGAACTGGCTCGAGTCCTGCCCGGTACACGGGTGATTGTGATGCCAGGCGAAGACGGCTATGAAACCGGGCTGACGGACATTGAATCTGGTTGGGTCCGGTTGCGACCCCTGCCAGTGTCAGGCTGAGCCTCCAGTATCAACCTCAAATCAACATTCGGCTCCAGCGCAGCGTCAAAGCTTCTTCAAACCTCATCTGTCGGGTCTTCTGCCGCTATTTCGCCGGCTCATGGACTCCCGCATCGGGTTATTCATCAGCCGAATACACCAGGGACGACGAGCCGACGAGGGCGATCAGGGTTGATAATGAAGAAATAATGAATATAATGGACGTATCTCCATATTGTGCGGTGCATCATAGCAATGAAATGGTTCCCGATCACATTACTTCTGCTTTTAACCATCGAAGTTCCTGCCGAGGAAAACCCCACCGCTGTATCTCAACCCCGGAATGAGAGAGTCCCTGACTTTTCTGCCTACCGGGATGTACGGCTGAAAAAACGGGTGTTCTTCGAATTCATGCTACCGCGAATTCGTGAAGTTAACGCCAAGATTCGCAATCAACGCACAAGACTGATCACCCTGTCCGGTAAATTAGAGGCAGGTCTGGTGTTACAGAGGGGGGAACTCCAGTACCTGAGTCGGCTGTTAAAGCGGTATCGCATGAAAGCGCCATTCAAAGTTGATACGCTCCTGATGAATCAGCTCCTGGAACGCGTTGACATATTACCCGCCTCTCTCGTTCTGGCACAGTCAGCCAATGAATCAGGATGGGGAACATCCAGATTCGCCATCGAGGCAAATAACTACTTTGGACTCTGGTGTTTTAGCAGGGGCTGCGGCCTTAAACCCAGCTCCAGGGACGAGGGTATGGCTCATGAAGTCGCCAGTTACAATTCAGTGCAGCAGGGTATCATTGCCTACATGCACAACATCAATACCCACAAGGCTTACCGCGAGCTGCGAATGATTCGCTCGGAGCAAAGGCTCTTGCAGAATCATTTTATGGGCCTGCAATTGACCGATGGATTGCACCGCTACTCGGAACGCGGTGAAGATTACGTCCGTGAAATCAAACAAATGATTCGCGTCAACAAACTCCACGAATACACCCTGGCTTCCAACGCCCTGCCCACCTAGTCTTCGCCAGGAAGCAGCCAACTTTATCGGCTGTACCTGGAATCCATCCGAAGCACTGTCATAATGATTTAAACCCCTGGGCCCCGGGAAACGTCTAATGGTATTCGTATGGAGAATAAAAACATGCAAAACCTTATCATCTCTGCAGTACTGTTAGGCATCATGGCATCGGCACCGGTCTTTGCTGGCTCTTGCCGCGTGAGCAAAACCATTCATGAAGAAATTTCCACCGAAGGGATATCAGAACTAAGGGTAAACGCCCTCGCCGGGTATCTTGATATTCAACCCGGAGCCGCTGACAAGGTCAATTTTACTGGCCGAGCATGTACCGATGAGGAAGAATGGCTTCCATACCTGACACTTGATATAGAAAGAAATAACAATATCCTGGAACTCACCGTTATCATTCCGTATGAGGATCACGACTTTGGCGCCGCCTATGCTCATATGGACATTGATCTGCGCATACCGTTTGATCTTCAAACGAAAGTGAAAGACAGCAGTGGAGACATCTTCATTCATGGTGTATCTGTGAGCCGGATTGATGACAGTTCCGGCCATATTCGAATCGATCAAAATAAAACTTCTCTGGAAATACGAGATTCTTCAGGAAACATGAAGATCCGGGATCTACTGGGAGATCTCGAAATCGTCGACAGTTCCGGGGATATCGAAGTCCGTAATGTGACCGGATCAGTCCGCATACCCAGGGACAGTTCAGGTGATATCGACATCGAAACTGTCACCGGCGAGGTTATTATCGAACGTGATGGCAGCGGTGATATTAAGATCCAGGATGTGCAATCGAACGTCGAAATTGGCAGTGATGGTTCCGGCGGAATAAAGATCCGTGATATAAAAGGCGAGGTCCTCATCGGCAGCGATGGTTCCGGTTCGGTAAATATTGTGAATGTTTCCGGAAGCTTGATGATCATTGCCAAAGGAAGTGGCGATGTCCATACCCATGGAATTGAAGGACAAATTTCCTTGCCACGCTAACTAAGATAGAGTTGTGCTACACCCTCTATCGCACTCAACCATCATGCAAATTTATCAGGTCAGCCTGCTTAAGGACCCGAACAATCCAGGTCTGAATAAATTACTCGAATACGTACGCGGTACCCTGATCCCGGATCTTGAGAAAGACGACATGCTCGAATATGGTGTGTTTCAAGGGCTATTCGGTCTAGCGAGCAATGAACTTTACCTGGTGATGAGTTCCCAGCGCTCTGTCAGCCAGCGAAATATTGATGGCGAATTTCAGGTAAAAGAATGTATAGACCTGGTCCCGACCATAAGGCCCACTGATCATACCCGGCGAACCCGTGAAGGCATTTACGTCTTTCGCTGGTTTGATGTCATGAACAAGGACGTCGAAGAAATAGCAGAACTCTCTGCGAAAGCCTGGCTCACCTTTGAAGAAGGATTTGACACTGAAGTGCAGTGCCTCTTTGCCGAACAGAATCGGGAATCGGCGCAAGGCAAGATGTTACTGATTACCTGGTATCAGGACCTGTCAGTCTGGCAGGAATCGAGACAGTTTCCAGCGGAAGCCCGGGAAATTTTTATGCGCAGGCACCAGCTTACACTGCAGGCAAAACCCATCGCCACTCGACTCCTGTAGGACCAGGCGTACCCGCTCAACGGCTCGATACGTCCGCCGCCAAACCCAATGCTTGGTGTAACTCGATTCGCCCTGGTCCGGATACCAGTCGTCTGGCTGCATTTTTCTTTCTGCCCTTGAGGAGATATCTGAGAATTATCATCCGGATGTTCCAGTCTTTCAGAAACTTTCCCGGCGTCTCCAGCAGGTTAAAGGTTTTCATAGCACCCCGGATAACCCGAATATCTTCTCGCGCAGCGGCACTGATTGCGTCTCTAAAAGCTAATCTAATCCAATTCTTCAGGGAATCAGCCTGATCCAGTACCCTGCCTTCTATTACCGCGGCAGCCCGTTTGATGCCGCTTCTATCTTCACGCAGGCTTGTTTTGAATATGGGGCGCAATTGTTCCTCGGTTCTTTGTTCAAACCACAAAGCACGAGTCACGGGATCAGAGGTTTCTGCCAGTACATCTGCGAGAATATGGGCATGTAGTATACCTGTACTGCAACCCCGTCCGTAAAGAGGATTGGTCCTTACCGCCACATCACCGACGGCAAAAAAATTGCAGGCAACTGGCCTGCCTTCATTAACAAAGTATCGCCATTGAGATTGAATATCACCTATCCCAAACGGCTGGGTTGTAGGATGGCTCCGCTTGGGATCTATCCAACGCTCCAGGCCCGGTATCTGCTCACATATTTTTAGAAAGGATTCTCCATCCCGGACGGCGACCCTGAGCTGCTTTTCACCCAGGGGCAAGCAGATAATGATCGCAAAGTGACCGTTGTCCCCCGGAAAGACCCCATACTTCAGATAGCCGAGATCACCAGCACCACGTTTTTCATCCCTGGGGGGTTCTTGTTGACCCGCATTAAGCGCAAAGTGCCGGGTGTAGTAAACAATCTCGGCATCATATTTCTCTTCCCTGATGTCTGCCCCGTACTGACCAAGCCAATAGGGGAATCTGGAAGTTCTGCCGCTGGCATCAATAACCAGATCCGACTCAAATTCGAAGTCTGATTCCGCTTCTGATCCTTTGTATCTACATCTTACGCCTCGAACATAAATGAGTTCATCCACTTCATCCGCCAACAATCCGGTAATGGTGCATCGGCTCAAGATTTTGACATTCGGTAGTTTTTCAACATGTCGCCTTAACACGGTTTCAATGGTTGCTCTTCTGCAGCTGAGTAGCCACAATTTTTCATCTGCGGGTTCAGGCTTATAACTGGCCCTGAGGTGAGGTCCCAGCATATCCACAAAATCTATTCGCCTGGCTCCGGCCTCATAAAATTCGTCCAACAGCTTAGGATAATTTTCCTGCAGCAGATTGCACATCAACCCGAGGAAGGCGTGTGGGTGCCTGAATTGCGCCGCACCCTTTCGCTGCCATTGGAAAAACGCTTCATCCGCATCGCCATCCGGCGGAGGAATATCCCGTTCAAAAATAGTGATTTCATAACCGCGATCGGCCACAGCGAGAGCAGTCACCAGGCCGCATATACCAGCGCCTGCGATGGCAATTTTCTCTTGCTTCTCGGCCACTGAGCTGCAAATTACCGCTTCAGGAAATACAACATCCGCCACAATGTAGCAGTCACCAGTGCATGATCAATCTCTCCAGCGACCAGTAAATCAGCAACCTGTTCCATGGGGATGAGTTGCACCTCGGTATGTTCGGTTGGTGTATTGCTAACATCTTTAACCAACTTCGCATTGGGGGCAACGAAGGTATACAACTTGTTGGTGAAAATGGCCGGGTTTGGGATGAGCACACCAAGAGAAATCAATTCGTCAGTTTCATAGCCTGTTTCTTCAAGGCACTCCCGCGCGGCCGATTCCGCCGCTTCTTCCCCTGGGTCAACGATGCCACCAGGTATTTCCAAGGTGATCTCTTCACTGCCATGACGAAACTGCCGGATGCACACCAGTTCATTCGCGGCTGTGACGGGCACCACATTTACCCAATCCGCTGTTTCCATCACATAGAATTTATGTTCTTTCCCGCTCTCGGGGGAAACAGAAGTCGCCTCATGGACCCTTAACACACGGCAATCTGCTATCTGCCGCATGCTCTTGCGCACCCAGGGTTTAACCGGCTTGGACATAATCATGTTTCCATTGAGGATTAGACATTTATTACCATCTGTTAACTTCAGTATTCGACTTGCTCAACTACATGTCCAGCAAATATGGAAACAGCAAATACTTTCCGCCCAGTATCAATCTCAGCCTGTTCCAAAAATCGCCTTGAACATAAAAAAGAATATGATGGAAAGAAGTGCACCAGCTGGCAAGGTCACCATCCAGGAAACAAAAATAGTCGCCACGACCCGTAGATTTAATGCCGACAATCCTCTTGCCAGACCGACGCCCAAAACACCGCCAACCAACGTATGAGTCGTTGATACAGGCAGGCTGAACGCTGAGGCAAATACAACGGTTGTCGCCGCAGCCAGTTCCGCAGCGAACCCGCTGCTCGGTGTCAATTCCGTAATATGCGTGCCAATCGTTCGCATAACGCGATACCCATAAAGTGTTAACCCAGCCACGATACCTCCTCCCCCAAGGAGCAATAACCAATTGGGCATCGCCGCTTCCTGTGCAACTTTTCCGCCACTGGACAAGATACTGTGCACCGCTGCAAGTGGTCCAATGGCGTTCGCGACATCATTTGAGCCGTGGGCAAATGCCATGGAACAGGCGGTGAATACCATGAGTACACCAAATATTCGCTCCACGCTGATCAGGTCCTGATGGGCCGAGTGCACGACACGACGAATCCGGCTGATGGCAACGACACCCAAAGCAGTAATAACAAGCGCAGCACCAAACGAATACATCAGCGCCTGTGGAAAGGAAAGGTTCAGACCCACATGCTTCAAACCCTTGACCATCGTTACCAGGGAAATGATAAAGCCAACCATGAATATGTATATGGGGACATAACGCTTGGCCGATATAAACGGGTCTTTAGTGTCAAAAATGAATTTGCGCACACTCTGGTACAACAGGAATGACATTGTTCCTGCAAGGATGGGAGAAATGACCCAACTGGAAACGATCTCTCCGACCTTGAGCCAGTTGACTGCGTCGACTGATATACCCACAGCGGCAAATCCAACAATGGCACCTACAATGCTATGGGTGGTGGAAACTGGCCATCCAAACGTAGTAGCAATGAAGAGCCAGATACCTGCAGCCAGCAACGCTGACATCATCCCGTACACAAGCAGTTCAGGTTGATCGCCCAATAACTCCGGATCAATAATTCCCTTGCGAATTGTAGCGGTCACCTCGCCGCCTGCAAGGTATGCACCGGCGAATTCAAATATCACGGCAATTATTATCGCCTGTTTTACGGTGATGGCTTTTGCGCCAACAGAGGTACCCATGGCATTGGCTACATCGTTCGCACCGACTCCCCAGGCCATGAAAAAACCAAAGATTATTGCTAACAGTAACAACGTACTGCCGTAGTCTTCAATCACACCCATAAGAGCCCTTACCCTGTCTAATAAGCCTTACTATTAACGTGCAATCAGGTACAACATTCTGTTTCCAACGGTTTGCGAGTCATCTGCCAGGTCACCGATCCAGTCGACAATCCTGTACATAAACATCACATCCACCGGATTGAGATCTCTCTCAATGGACAACAGCTTGCTCCTGACTTCTACTTGTTTTACGTCCGATTCATGCTCAACATCACCTAAATTAACGAGCATTTTTTCGATCAGGTCTATTTCCTGTCCGCTGAACCCGGACTCCACCAACTCGTCCAGTTCATCGAGTACTTTTAAGGCAAAGGAAGTCGCCGAAACAGAGACTTCCAGGAAGTCCGCCAACAGGGAGCGGACTTCCTCAGGTATAGACATCCGCCTGCCAAGAACAATACCGGCGATGTCTTTGGCACGATTGGGAATTCGGTCTTGCATCTGCAAAAGTTCCAGCAGATCCGACCGGGAAACAGGGAGAAACAAACCCCTGGGCAAATTGGCGCGAATCCGGCGTTTCATCCTGTCCGCTTCTTCTTCCAGCGCGCAAATCTTATCGTTCTTGATATGTGCCGCTTTCCAATCATCGGCAAATACAGATTCAAAATATGATGGCAGCTGCCTGGCACACTCTGCGGAGATCTTCATATGATCCTGTAGAGGCGCAATGGGTGAGCGGCCAAATAATCTTGTGAACATCGGTTTGCGGGGCATTTTATAACCTATCCGCTGGATATTGCGGGGCATTATAAGGAAGTTTCCGGCGGTTAAAACCTAAATTTCCCAAAACTGGGAAAAGTTACTTCCGGGTAGGACTCCCGCACAGGTTGTGGTATAAATGGCGCCCCTATGAGTGACCCCATACTTATCGAAGCGTCAAAAACCAGAAACCTGGACAGTGTCGCTGTCTTCCTGTCTGGCACCTGCATGGCGCATTGCCTGGTCTTACCCATGTTGGTGACCTTGTTTCCGATCGTCCAGGGCAGTCTCCTGGACGAACAGTATTTTCACCTGATCATGCTCGGTTTGATTTTACCCACCAGCCTTATTGCCCTGACGGTGGGCTGCCACAAGCACAAAGACGGCACTACAATCACACTGGGCGCAGTCGGGTTACTGACCCTGACGATAACGGCCGTCATAGGGCACGAACTTTTCGGTTTTCTGGGTGAACGAATTGCCACTACAATTGGTGGCCTGATCCTGGCATCGGCACATATCCAAAACTACCGATGTTGCCGTAAACAAGACTGCCAACACGACTCGTGATGCAATTATCGGGCACAAGCACACAGCCCAATGAAAAATTTCATCCATATCAAAGTTAAACCGCTGTCTCCGAACATCGGTGCCGAGATCACTGGGGTCGACCTCGCGAATACCCTCTTAACCGATGTCATCGATGAAATCCATGAGGCGTTGATACTTTTCCTTGTGGTTTTTTTCAGAGATCAATCACTCACATCCAGTCAGTTGCAGCAAGCGGCAATTCAATTTGGTAAGCCCGTACCCTACCCGTTTGTCAACGGGCTCGATGGATTTCCGGAAATAATAGAAGTTCTTAAACTCCCCGGCGAAGCAGAGAATTTCGGCGGCGTATGGCATTCTGATACAGCCTACCTCGAGTCACCCTCAATGGGGGCAATGCTCTATGCCGCGGAAATTCCTGAGTCAGGCGGAGATACATTGTTCGCTAACATGTACCTGGCATATCAGCAACTCACAAAGGGTATGCAAAGCTTCCTCTCCACCCTTAGCGCAGTAAACGACGCTGATAAATACTTGATCACGCAGAGCAGAATTCATCGCCTGGGGGACTCTGTGCAAAAAAAACTCAGGGCGATTCATCCCGTCGTCCGCACTCACCCGGAAACTTCAAAAAAATTACTCTACGTCAATCCTGCTCACACGACTCGATTCAGCGGGATGACCCGCGGCGAAAGCGAAGGTCTTCTCGACTACCTGTTTACTGTTCAATCACAACCGGAGCACTGCTGTCGCTTCCAGTGGCAGGCAGGCAGCCTCGCCTTCTGGGATAACCGCGCCTGCCAGCACTACCCGCTCAATGACTACCAAGGACAGAAACGACTGTTGTACCGTATCAGCCTGGCTGGTGACAAACCTTTCTAGCCGCATCAGATTGACCACAGCCGCCTTGTATATCCGCTGGACCTGTCTGGTCTTGAGCATCCGGCCACTGATGCCGGGAACCTCTGCTCAGGATTCAGACATGCACTGCCTCACTGTGAAATTCCTTAACAAATGTTTATCTGGCTGTAAGATACGGCCTCTATCCGGATTGTTGCTGTCATTGCGAGTGGGCGTAAAACATTGAGCCAGGTCCCCTTATCATCATTGTCTTTTTCATCTTTGTCCCTGTCCGCCGATCTTTTAACCAACCTCGGCACATTGAACTACAAAACCATGACGCCTATTCAGGCAGAAAGTCTGCCTCACATCTTGTCGGGCAGGGATGTGATCGGTCATGCCAAAACGGGCTCGGGTAAAACCGCGGCGTTTGGGCTGGGTCTGCTCTCCAGGCTGAAGGTCAAACAGTTTCGCATACAATCGCTCGTCCTTTGCCCGACGCGGGAATTGGCTGACCAGGTGGCAACAGAAATCCGCAGGCTTGGACGAGCAATTCACAACATCAAGGTGCTGACACTCTGCGGCGGCGTACCTCTCGGCCCACAGATTGGGTCTTTGCAACACGGTGCTCACATTGTTGTGGGCACACCGGGTCGAATTAATGACCTCCTCCGGAAAAACCTGTTGTCCCTTGATCATTTGACTAGCCTCGTCCTGGATGAGGCAGACAGGATGCTGGACATGGGTTTTCAGGATGTACTGCAAGCGATCGTTAAAAAGGTACCCCGAAACCGTCAGACGTTACTGTTCAGCGCGACATTTCCTGACAAGATCAGGTCTATATCAGCCGACATCATGAGAGACCCGGTGACGGTGAAAGTGGCCGAGAATGTGGACCGACTCAGTATTACCCAACACTTCTACAAGGTTGACAGTAAAAAAAGACGAATTGAAACACTGTGCACACTCCTGGCCCAGTATTCATCGCGATCCACCCTGATCTTTTGTAATACGAAAGTGCAGACGCAATCTGTGTCCGATGCTTTAGGAAAAAAAGGCTTTAGTGTCATGGCTCTGCATGGAGATCTCGAGCAGCGTGACAGGGATCGAACCTTAATCAAGTTCGCCAATAAAAGCTTGTCGATCCTGGTGGCCACAGATGTTGCTGCCCGTGGTCTGGATATCATCGATCTTGATCTTGTCATAAACTATCAATTGGGCCAGGACCCGAACGTTCACACCCACAGAATTGGTCGCACCGGTCGCGCGGGAAAATCAGGTCTGGCAATATCTCTCTACACTGAAAACGATGGTTACAAGGTCGCTCTGCTGGAAGATCACTTTGGTGATTTGATCGAAAAGAAAACCTTGCCTTCCCCGGTTCACGTTGCTTCGCAGCCTGAAGTCGCCGCGATGACCACACTGCAAATTGATGGAGGTAAAAAGCAAAAAGTGAGACCCGGCGACATACTCGGGGCGCTGACCGGAGAAAACGGGATTACAGGCAAGCAGGTCGGGAAGATCCAGGTATTTGATCAATGGACCTATGTCGCAGTGGATCAGAGCGTTGCGAAATCCGCGATGCGCAAGCTGGTACAGGATAAAATCAAGGGCAGAATTTTCAGGGTTCGCAGGGTGTAACAGAGCGCTCGATTCTTTCTCACGGATCCGCAAACGATACGGTTACGATGGCCATCAAGGGATGCGATAAAAAGCCTTTGGATTCGCCGCAGGCTTCTCTCCTTGTGTCATGGGCTGCCCGCCCACCATCACCGGGCGCATAACAATTCCGGCGGCAGAAACCAGCACCGATAGTGAAAAAACAGGAAAACGAAACAGACTTTCATGGGGCCTACTTAAAGGTGGGATCTCAATTCCCGGTAGCCGATATGCTTGATCCCCGCCTTGTCTATATATGCTTTTAACTCAGGATCACTGAATGCCACATAGTCTGCATTTCTTGAGGCGTAGGTGTCGGCGATTGCGTTGAGTTCATCACCCTGTTTCGCCGGATGGAATAACAGATGAGTCAGACCTGGCTTGATGCCATCGATCAGATCGCGGTAGAAAGCTTTCTTGTCGTCAAGATCTATCAGGGTATCAATGATGATTTCATCGAGTGTCGGAACCGTATCTGAGTCGACTTTTTCAAGCACATCAAGATATTCGTTCGCCAACTCATCTTCCTTCAATTGTTCCAGCCGCTGCCGGGTAATGTTGGGAAGGAACGCCGGCACGCCATACTCATCCGCCAGTTTCAGATAGATGCGTAAAAATTTTGGGTGCACGACTGAACCCATATGGGTATCAATGTGCGTGACATCAATACCAGCCTCGAGTGCCCGGTCAATTTGTTGGCGCATCTCCGCTTCCGCCGCGTCTTCTTTTACGTGCCGTATGGCATCTTCCCGCGTGTGCCAGAGGTATCCCTGTGCATCCACCAGCCCCGAATCCGAATCTCTCGAACTGAGTGCTGGCCAGCGAAAAACCGGGTATTCACAGGTGAGCGTCAGGTGCACACCGATGTCATATTGTGGGCCGTGTCTGCAGATTTCTGCGGTCTCCAGAAACCACGGAGCATTGACAATGACTGAACCACAGCTGGCAGCGTTCGAATCCAGGCATTCGAACGCTGCCATATTGGCCGCATGGCAGAATCCCATATCATCGATATGTGTAATGAGGACCCGGTCGTCCTCCGAATATCCCATCTTTTTTAGGAACGCATTCATGGTCTTTATCAGATGCTCAGCACACCCGCCCCGTTAATCCGGGCCCTTCGACCACAAAATTCAGATTGGGTCATCTCTCCGGCAAGCTCCTGATCCTCTGTATTCGCCCAGGTACGCTTGCCTTCAGCGGTGAGGCAAGCGATATGTCCCGTCATGGCGCCATCGGGACCGTACATCACTGTATAGGACTCAATGACGACTTCACCGTCATAATCCACCAACCACTGCCTCGAAGGCGTCGCATCGACTTCGGCCTGCAGGTCAGCATGCTGGTAATCCTTCTCAGGCGGCTCTGCACAATAGATACCGAAAGCGTGTTTTGTCAGGTAACCGCCATTGGCAGTAATCATCCCTACCTTACCGGGGTTTTCCCGATTGAGCTCAACCATTCTTGCAATGCTGTGCATCACATAATTGTTAAGTGGCCCACCGCCAAAAGTCAGACCGCCTGTAACCGTCAGCGGTTTTTCCTGAGACAGCCCCAGTTCGCTTGCTGCTACCTGCACGGCGGACGGGAAGCAGCTATAGACATCAACATAATCCAGATCGGGGCCAGTCAGATTCACCAGCTCCATGGCTCTTCTGCCAGCCAGGCGAATGGCTGGAGACGAGTAGAGGTTATCCCTTGCCGACAGCAGATAATGATCATGCGCATCGGTGCCACACCATGGATAAACCCACTTGGAACTGGGAATCTGCAGGGACTTCGCTTTTTCCACACTGCACATGATCAATGCAGACGCCATGTCCACGGCATTGTTTGAATTCATCAGCTTGGGATACGGGAAACTCACCATTCTATTTTTTGCCGAAACGGTGCGAATGGTTTTTGCATCCACGGGTTCACGAATCCACGCGCCAGGATTATTCACCGCAACACGGCTGAAGCCGGCCCACAACTCCGATATTCGGATCAGATGCTGATCAATGGATTCTCCAGCCTGATAACGGATCGCATTTTCAATGATGGGATATACCTGGATCGCCGTCCGGATGCCTCGAGCCATCTCAGCTTCACTGGCCATGGGTTCTTCCTTAGCCAGCATCCGATCATAGGCACCGGGAGTGTCCTTGTAGGAGAGTTTAATCCCGGCTTTTTTCGCCTTGACCAGGGTGTTGCCGTTTTCAGCTCCGGTGATGACGACCAGGGACTTCTTCCCTTCAAGAATCTCCCCTGCCGTTAAATTCACCACCGCCTGTACCGAATTGCCTCCGAACGGTGTGCCAAAGGTTTCAGCACCCGGTGATCCAATCTGCTGGGCGACATATCCGGCCGGTTGCTGGTAGCGCCACAAGCCGCGTATCACTCGGACCGACTCAATGCCGCCCAGCATCTTTTCGTTCCCGGCGTCGGCCGCCGCAGCCCTGACAGCATTGATCATCATATCGACTGGTTCATCACTGAACTGGGGATCCGTCGTTCGTTGCTGCAACTGGGAAACGCCGATTATGACCGGTGTATTTGGATTCAAATACTGCGCTCCAAAATTTTTGCCTGTTGGCATTCTGCCACAGACAACAGTTGTTTTCAGGCGAGCCTATTTATGTTCTGCTTAGTGTATGGCAAAGACAAAAGTCGCGGTAACCGCTTGGATGTTCGGTACCGGTGGAGTAGCTGCCGAACTGGCAGGACAGGGAGAAATCGCCGAGAAAATTGGATTCGATTCTTTCTGGTTACCAGAGAGCCACTTTGGCGGGGATACCTCGATCCCCTCACCTCTGATGCTACTGGCAGCTGTCTCCGCTCGTACCAGTAAAATCAGATTGGGTTCAACCTCATACCTCCTTCCTATCCGGCATCCTATCCAGGCAGCGGAGGAAGTTGCAGTTCTCGATCGCCTATCGAACGGCAGGGTCATACTGGGTGTGGGTCGTGGATTTCAGGACACCATGTACACCGTCTTCGATGTTCCCATTAAGGACAAACGGAAACGCTTCAAGGCAAACCTGGAAATAATGATTGCAGCCTGGCAGGGCAAACCGGTGGCAGAAGATGGCGATGGAACGCCTGTATACCTGGCACCATTGCCGGTGCAAAAACCTCACCCCCCGATCTGGGTTGCGGCCTTTGGACCACTGGCAATCAAGCAGGCGGGAACACTTGGATTACCCTATATTGCATCTCCTGTCGAAACCATGGCGTCGCTTCAGGAAAATTATTCTCTGCACAAGGAACATTCAGAACGTGCCGGTCATAGTGAAATAGACACCACGCCCGTTATGCGTACCCTGTTTATCAGTGAACACAAACAATTAGTTTCGGCTGTTCGGGAAAATCTGAAAAAGGAAGCTGCCCATCGAATGCGGAAACAAGCAACCAATGTGGACGATTGGGCTATTGTCGGAGATATCAACTATGTCAGCGATAAAATATCGGAATACGAGGAAACTCTCGGATTAAATTACCTGATTGCAAGAGGAAGAATCCCGGGTGTCAGCAACGATAGCCAGATAGCCTCCCTCGAGCAGCTCGCTAAAATTACCGGTCTTTGAATATGTTTCAGTCAATAATCTTGATTAGCTGACCCGGTTCAGGTTGCCCGTCGGGATACAGCCCGTTGATGACGCGAAGTTTGTCCAGTGCATAATTGGTAATGGGCGATTGAGCAGCCAGCGCTTCCATGGTGGTACCTTCCTCGGCGCGAACAACCTGCACCCTGGGCGCTTTGGCAATCTTGAAATCATCGCGATTCATGCGATCAAAGCTGAATATGGTTGCGATAAAATCTCTATCATTTGCGATATTCCGAAGGTCGTGTTTGCCTGAACCCTGGAGGATATAGGCAAGACGTTTACGCGGGTCGAATATGATCGCAAAACGAACCGGTCGCGGGCCAAAAGGCGAATCTGCCCGGTCGGCTATACCGATGTATGCAGGCATACCCCCGATTGTAATTTCTCGACCTTCACGTACTTTGTACCCCAGCTTATCCCTGGCAAAACTCTGTGGCGTAGCTCCCTTGTACAATCGGCCTGTTGACATAAAAAACGAAGCATCCGCGACCGTAGAAACGATTTGAACTCCCCTTCTCGCTTGTTC
>JACZXW010000084.1 GCA_022571415.1 Pseudomonadota bacterium | reverse complement strand
GGCAATCCCCCCAGTTATTCGCATCGTAACCTGCGATCAGTTCAACGATCCAGCCACGCCATCCGCCAAGGCTCTCGATGCCCATCTGGTCCATGGCCAGGTTTGCCTGAAGACCCACAAAATACATACCCGCAAACATCGGAAAGAACGCGCACCACCATACGGTTGTCATCACCCTTTTCAGATCGACAGCATCTCTTACATGGGAGGCACCAACGGTGACCTCCCCGGGGGTATAGAGAATGGTATCGACCATCTCATACACCGCATAAAAATTTTCAAACCGCCCACCTTTCTCAAAGTGCGGTTCAATTTTGTCCAATAAATCACGCAGGGACATCATCCTTCCGCCTCAATGAGGGTCAGCATTTGTCGCAGATAAGGGCCGTATTCGTATTTTCCAGGACAGGCGAATGTGCACAAAGCCAGATCATCCTCGTCCAACTCCAGGGCACCCAGGTCGATAGAACTATCAAAATCACCGACCAGAAGAGATCGAAGCAGCTGGGTTGGCAGGATATCCAGCGGCATGATTTCCTCATAAGTCCCCAGGGGTACCATCGCCCTTTCACTACCACCTTTACTCGTTGTCAAAGCGAATTTCTTTTTACCGAGAAAACTGGAAGCAAAAAGCCGGGTCAATGAAAATTTTTCTGTCCCCGGCATGATAAATCCGAACAGCTCCCTCTGGGTTCCTTCTCGCAACACGGATACCTGGTTATGGAACCTGCCGATGTAAGCGAATGCGCCTATTGCAGTCTTCCCGTCCAGTACTGAGCCACTAATAATTCGGTGTTCACCGCTTGCACTCAGCTCACCTGCGATCAACTCATCGGTACTCGCCCCTAACCGGGTTCTAAGCAAACGAGGTCTGTCCACATCGGGTCCCGCAATCGACACAACCCTTTCAAAGTAAAGTCGCCCGGTCAAAAACAGGTGTCCCATTGATATCACATCCTGGTATCCCACTGACCAAACCATCTTTCCAGCATTAACCGGGTCAAGGAAATGGATATGAGTGCCCGCTAATCCCGATGGGTGGGGTCCCGCAAATTGTTCGTGGCGCACCTGGGTATTTTTGCTCCGCGGGATATCGGCGCTTGCCTCGCTGCAAACAAAGACCCTGCCTTCTGTTAGCCTGGACAAAACCTCAATACCCGCAAGAAATGCTTCTCCTTGTTCGTTGATAAACAGCTGCGGATCCGCTGCGAGGGGGCGGCTATCCATCGCCGTGATAAATATGGAATGTGGAGAAGAGTCAATCCTCGGGATCTTGCTGTAAGGCCGGGACCGGATGGCAGTCCACTGCCCGGAATCAACCAGGACCTGGACGACTTTGTCACGATCAAGTTTACTGATTTCATCAGGTGCGCAAGCAGCAAACATTTCCGCCGTCCCGTCTCCATCGACATCTACGTCAATGACGAGAGACTGGAATACCCTTTTTGCACCACGGTTTATGGCCGCAACGTTACCGCTGGCGGGTGCAGTAAATTTAACACCAGGATTCTTTTTGTCTGTGAACAGCAGCTGCCCGGCATCTACCCTGTCACCGACCGTGACTTCCATTGTTGGCTTCAATCCTGGATAGTCAGGTGCCAGCAACGCTACTGATCTGGCCGGACGGCTTGACGCAATTGTTTGTTCCGGGCTACCCGTAATCGGTAAATCAAGCCCGCGTTTAATCCTAATCATCCTCTTCCTGACAATGACCTGCGTGTAAGAAACTAAAGCCACTCAAGGCTTTATGCAAGAGCCGCTCACGGCTGTGTATTTAAGAGCCGCGCACGGCTGTTTATTAAGAACCGCTCAGGGCTGTTTATTAAGAACCGCTCAGGGCTGTTTATTAAGAACCGCTCAGGGCTGTTTATTAAGAACCGCGCACGGCTGTTTATTAAGAACCGCTCAGGGCTGTTTATTAAGAGCCGCTCAGGGCTGTTTATTAAGAGCCGCTCACGGCTGTTTATTAAGAACCGCTCACGGCTGTTTTCAGACTCGTCGCCTTGAGTTCTACTGACTGTGACTCGGTGAAGGGCATAACCGGGACGTTGGGGTATTCAACCCCCGCCATCTTCTGCATCACGCGCATCACCTGGCAGCTGTAACCAAATTCATTGTCGTACCACACATACAATATGACCTGTGCGCCCTGGACAATCGTCGCATGAGAATCAATGATGCCTGCATGACGATTACCGATGAAATCAGTGGATACCACTTCATTGGAGATCGTGTATTCAATTTGCCGCTGCATGGCAGAGTTCAACGATATATCACGCAGATATTCGTTGACTTCCTCAACTGTCGTTTCGTTTTCAATGGTCAGGTTAAGAATGGCCATAGAGACATTGGGTACGGGTACGCGAATGGAATTGCCGGTTAACTTGCCTGCCAGCTCCGGCAACAACTCGCCGACAGCACTCGTGGCGTTGGATTCAGTGAGCACCATATTAAGGGGAGCACTCCGGCCGCGGCGTTCCTTGGAATGAGTATTGTCGTGCAGGTTCTGGTCATCGGTGTATGCATGGACGGTCTCCATATGCCCGCGCACAATACCGAATCGATCGTTCATTGCCTTCAAGACCGGCACGATGGCATTGGTGGTACAGGAAGACGCGGCAATGATCGTATCGTCATCCACGATCTGGTCGGAATTTACGCCTGAAACGATGTTCTTGACGCCGCTCTTGCCCGTGGTTGTCAGCAGTACCTTTGCCGCTCCCTTCGATTGCAGATGCTGCGCCAGGCCTTCACGATCCCGCCAGGCGCCCGTGCTGTCAATAATCAGGGCATTGTTGATGCCATAACTGGTGTAATCAATGGTTGACGGATCCGACGCATAAATGAAACGGATCGCATTACCATTGCAGATAAGCACATGATTTTCCACATCCACGCGGATGGTGCCATTGAACGTTCCGTGGATCGAGTCCCGCCGTAACAAGCTGGCCCGATTAACAAGATCTTTCGCCGGATCTTTCGGCGGACGAAGGACAACAGCCTTTGGCAGGAGATTATGGCCTCCTCCTGTCTTTTCAACCAGGAGCCGCATCACCAGTCGACCTATTCGCCCAAAGCCGTAAACAACCACATCCACGGGTTCATGGATAACCGGATTCGGATTATCGAGTATCTCCCGGCATTCTCGCTTGACATAGTCGCCGATGGAAAGACCCTCATCGTCAGACATGTACTTTGACGTCACCTTGCCGATATCAATGTGTGCGGGACTCAGATCGAGGCTGCATAGAATTTCCAGGATCGGATGGGTTTCAAATTCCGACATTTCGTTATGTTCAATCTGGCGCACAGCTCGATGTGCCTTCATCAGGTCGATAACGGACTGGTTAAACAAGGGGACGCCGTGAATATAAATCACGATATTGCGGCGATACAACCCACCGATCATGGGTATCATCGCTTCTGCCAATGCTTCGCGTTCCTTCCAGTCCGCAAATACGCCATCAAGACCAGGTCGTGCCACTTAGGACTCCTTAAACTGTTATCAATTACTTCTATGAGTAGAAATTTGGACAAATGTTGTGGATTTTTCTCCGCATACCCCAGGGTACCGAGAATGCGCGTATTATCAGGATTTGCCCCCTCCTTGGCAATGAAGAAATGACAAACGTTCAACCAATAGCCAAACTCAATCAAGCGATGTTCGTGCTCTGGTGCATGCGGGACTGCTTTGGAGTGACTAGCGTCAGGGGTGCCCGGCTGAGGGACGGACGCGGGACCGGGCCAGGGATGGTCGGGGGCGCCGAGCCCATGGAACGGAAAAGCAGTCCCGCATGCACCAGAGCACAAACAGCCAAGATCGTTACATAAAAAGCTAGGGGTCTATTACCAATTCGAAGAGATTGCAGCAACGAATGAAATAAATTAGCCCAACCCGCCTGAGTTTTTAGTTCTAAATGTTGCGAAGAAACACTAGCGCTCGGATTTCAGATGCAGTTCCCGGCGGTCCTGATCGATGTGGAATTCGTAGTGGCGAAGAAAATTCATTCCCAGCAAACCATCTATGTTTCCCGGCAAAGATAAAGATAACGCACCCACCGACAGGGGCCCCATGGACGCATCGCCGAGTGCAAGCTGCTGAATTGATACTACCGGCGCCTCTACCACACCGTTGGCTGTCGAATAAAATTCCTGACGTTGACCGACTAAGTTATAGCCCATCGCCTGCAACACACTTTCATCTAACACCGTCATGGCAGCACCAGTATCAATCAGCAGGTTGATGGAATAGCTTCCATCAATCACTGCTTCCACCACAAACTGGTTGCCGTTACTTTTGAGCGGTAACACTTCCAGGCTCCCAACTAAATCATCAACCTCCGTCTGGGCAATCAGTTCCCGTGCCTTCTCACCAAACTTGGGATGGTTCTCAATTTGTGACAATGGCGCTAAGGCTGCCTCGTAGTTGCCCAACCTGATTCTCAACAACGCGAGTTTGAGGAAGAAATGTGCCTGCTCCGGCATGGCAAATGTAATTCGTTCATAGAACTCATCCAACATTCCATAGTTCTCAACCGCTAACAAACTTCTTTCGTAGGCATCGGATATTTCATGAAGCCGTATAAAAAAGAACTTTTCTTCCTCCTGGGTAATTGTCAGCAGGTCGGCTTTTTCCATCATTACGATGGCGCTGTCGTAATTACCATATTTCGTTTCCATCATCGCGAGCCTGATCAATCCGTACAAAGACTCGCCATAAGTCGCCATATGAATCTGCAACAGCGTTCTGGCTCTGGTGGAGGTTGCCGGACCAATCAGCTCCAGGATGAGCGCAATGTCGCCTCGGCTCAGCTCAAGCACTTCCTGCAAACTTCCCTCGGCATAGAGCGTGTGAATATTGCGCGGAATCGCCTCTTTCTCCGGCAACAAGCGAGCGGGTGAAGCATTTTCAACAGGCATTGTGTCCACGCCACGAATTATCCAGCCGGCAAACATACCCGCAAAAAAAATCAGCATAACGACAAACACACGCAACATCCGCTCTCCCAGATGGACTGCCGCTGAATGATAACCCAGGCAAGGGATCAAATGCTGATGCTCCTGAGGGTTTCCCTTGCTTCCCTGATATCTTCAGAATGCTGTTTTAAATAGCGGCTCCGGCTTAGGCACGAGCCACTTTAAACGGGAAATCATCCGGCCTGGAGTTGGTATAAAAGTTCTTAAAAAAATGACTCCGACCCCTTGTTTCCAGTAACCTTTCGTCCCTTTGTTTTATCCGCCAGCGACCTATGACAGTACTGTCCATTACGCCCGACATGCTTCCCCTAAAAACCGGGGATCGCCGCCGCTGGGGCAATCTGCCAGGTTCCGCCGCAGCACTCGCTATCGCCACATCGTTGCAGTCGTGCACCTCGATGTGCCTTGTCATTACCGAGGATACGCTCACCGCGGAAAAAATTCGCAACGAGCTGCAGTTTTTCCTCGACGGAGATTTCCCTATTTACGGATTTCCAGACTGGGAGACACTGGTCTACGACGGATTTTCCCCCCATCAGGACATCATCTCTGACCGGCTTGCGATCCTGAATACCTTGCCTGATGTGACCCGCGGTGTTGTGGTTGTGCCTGCCAACACCATCATGCAAAAACTCCCTCCCAGGAGTTTCGCCCTGGGCAGTAGCCTGCATCTGGATATAGGGCAGCATTTTGACATCCAGGAAATGCGCCTCAAACTGCAGGCTAATGCTTACCGGTGTGTCGAGACAGTTTCCGGGCATGGTGATTTCGCCGTCCGCGGTTCCATTATGGATATATTCCCCATGGGCTCTGACCTGCCTTACCGGATCGACCTCTTTGACGATGAAATCGAATCCCTGAGAACATTCGACCCGGAGACACAGATTTCGATCGACAAGGTGGACAAAATCAGACTGTTGCCTGCGCGGGAGTTCCCCTTATCGAATGAAGCCATCAGTAGATTCCAGGACAACTGGCACCTGCATTTTGAAAGCGACCCACGAAACTGCCCCCTGTATCAGGATGTTTCCCAGGGATTGTCGCCTCCCGGGATCGAATACTACCTGCCGCTGTTTTATAACGGGCTCGAAAGTCTGTTCGACTATCTGCCACAGGATCTCCTCGTCTTTACCGGGGATATTGAAGCAACTCTGCGCCAATACTGGGAATCCGCACTCAATCGATACGAAAACCTCAGATACGACATACAAAGACCGATCTTGCCCCCAGGGGAAATTCTGGAATCACCTGATGAAATATTCTCCAGGCTAAAAGCTTACCCGCGAGTTGATATTCGCGGCGATAACTTCGATGCGAAAGAAGACCAGACTTTTTCCTTCAGCAGGCTGCCAGATCTAACCGTCAATGAAAGGGGATCCGACCCCTTCCTGAAGCTGAAAACTTTTCTCGAAGCACAAGACCGGAAAATATTGATCGTGGCAGAGTCCAACGGCAGGCGTGAAGTTGTGGATGAACTTCTGCGCAAAAATAATCTGCAATCTGTGGTCATCCCGGATTGGCAACAGTTCCTTAGCGACCAGGCCAGATCCCTGTTTCTTACCGTTGCGCCTGTGGAACGCGGTTTCTACGACGGGAACCAGGAAATCGTCTTATTGACTGAACAGCAACTCTTCGGCGAGCGGGTACTGCAAAAAAGGCGCCGAGAACGCGAGAAGGATAACGCCGCCGAGCTGGTTGTACGCAGCCTGACAGAATTGGACATTGGTTCTCCTGTGGTTCATATCGATCATGGGGTTGGCCGCTACCTTGGACTAAAAACCCTAAATATTGATGAGCAGGAAAATGAATTTCTTTGTCTTGGTTATCAGGACGATGCCAAACTCTATGTGCCGGTCGCTTCCCTGCATTTGATCTCGCGATACTCCGGCAGCGAAGAAGGATTGGCTCCGCTGCATCGTCTTGGTGGCGAAGTCTGGCAAAAAGCCAAGCGAAAAGCAGCTGAACAAATACACGATGTAGCTGCTGAATTGCTCAACATCTACGCCAGGCGCGAGGCGAAAAAAGGATTCGCCTACCCTGTACCCGATGATTCCTACCAGAAGTTCTCCGCTGAATTTCCCTTCGAGGAAACTCCGGACCAGGAAACAGCCATTGAAAATGTGGTCTCAGACATGATCCAGGAAAAATCCATGGACAGGCTGATCTGTGGTGATGTGGGTTTCGGCAAGACAGAAGTTGCCATGCGTGCCGCGTTCATTGCCGTCCAGGCAGGCAAACAGGTCGCCGTGCTGGTGCCCACCACGTTGCTGGCGCAACAACATGACGAGACCTTCAAGGACAGGTTCGCCAACTGGCCGATCATCATTAACTCTATTTCCAGGTTTAAAACGAAGAAAGAGCAAATATCCATCATCGCCCAACTGGAGTCTGGGAACATCGATATCGTCATTGGCACCCACACACTCATCCAGGATCGGATGAAATTCAAGGATCTTGGCCTGCTGATTATTGATGAGGAGCATCGCTTCGGCGTCCGTCAAAAAGAGAAGCTGAAGTCACTTCGCGCTGAAGTGGATATCCTGACCTTGACCGCAACACCCATCCCCAGAACACTGAATATGGCGATATCGGGGATGCGGGACCTGACCATCATCGCCACACCTCCGGCAAAACGACTTTCTATCAAAACTTTTGTACGTCAACGAAATGACGGCATGATCAAGGAAGCAATCGAGCGCGAGCTGATGCGCGGCGGACAGGTCTATTACCTGCATAACGAAGTTAAAACCATCGAACAGACCGCTGATTTACTGCACGAGCTGGTGCCGGATGCTCGCATTGCCATTGGCCACGGGCAGATGCGAGAAAGAGAACTGGAACAGGTCATGTCGGATTTCTATCACAAGCGCGTGCAGATTCTGGTGTGCACCACCATTATCGAAACAGGCATCGACATTCCAAATGCCAACACCATTATTATAGACAGGGTTGACAAGTTCGGCTTGGCGCAGATTCATCAGCTGCGTGGGCGAGTAGGCAGGTCACATCACCAGGCCTACGCTTATCTGCTGACTCCCCACAGAAAAATGATGACTGCAGATGCGCTCAAGCGTCTCGAGGCGATTACAGAAGCGGAATACCTTGGTGCCGGATTTATCCTGGCGACTCACGATCTGGAAATTCGAGGCGCGGGAGAACTTCTTGGAGACGAGCAAACAGGCAATCTACAGACCATCGGTTACTCCCTTTATATGGAAATGCTGGACCGGGCAGTCAAGGCCATCAAGGACGGAAAAACTCCAAACCTGGACCGTCCGTTGAAAGAGGGAACGGAAATCAACTTGCACCTGCCTGCACTCATCCCCAGCGACTATCTTCCTGATGTACATACCCGGCTGGTGCTGTATAAGCGTGTTTCCAATGCACGTGATAATGACCAGCTAAGGGAGCTGCAGGTTGAGATGATAGACAGGTTCGGGTTATTGCCTGAGCCCGTTACAACTTTATTCCGTGTCACGCGTCTAAAACTTCGCGCAGAGCTGCTCGGAATCAAGAAAATCGACGCGGGCGCCAATGGAGGCAAGATGGAGTTCGATCAAGATACGACTATTGACGCCGGCGCAATTGTGGACCTGGTGCAATCGGAACCACATCGGTACAAACTGGCTACGGCCAACCAACTGGCATTTGAAGAGAAGATGGAAAATCCCGAAACACGATTCATAAAAATTGAGCGTCTGCTGGAAAGGCTTGAAGGTCGCCAGGTGGCGATTGCCATTTAAAATCCAGATGACCCGATTTCTCCAATATTTTATGCTTGGGTTGGCACCCTCGTTGGCATCTGCCCAATCGCTGCAGATTCCAGACTTCGACGATTGGTACCAGGTAGAAATCATTGTCTTTAAACAAAAAAGGCAACCTGTCAGCGATGAGATCTGGCCCCTTGAGGTGATCAATTATCCTGCGAACATGGTGTCGGTTGCTCCTGTGCGCGATGGACAGATAACACCCTACTCGCTTAGCCAACTACAAGACATGGATAAGGGTAAGGAGCTGTTCCATGCCGATGCAGATGAGCCAGCACCAATATTCGATGGATTCCTGTTCGAGGACAGGGGCAGTTACACCCATAATCGCCAGCTACTGGAAGCTGCCAGGCAGATAGAACCCATTCCCAGCGAAGCCCCGGTTGAGACAGGTCCGGAAACAGATCCTGATGATATAGACAAAGGATCCGGGCTCGATTTTACCCTGGCAAACGAACTGCTGGATTCTGCGTTGCCTCAAGCCTTTCGCTCCCTGCCTGACAATTTTTTTACCCTGTCTGCAATCGCGCGCAGCCTCAGGCGGTCATCCAAATATGAACTGCTGTTGCACCAGGCCTGGCGACAACCGATGGGTAGCCAACCGATACCGGTATTGATTCAAACCGGCAATCGCTATGGCGACCTGTACGAAGTCGACGGCACCTTGTCCTTTAGTCGATCGCGGTTCCTGCATCTGCAGGCCGACCTCTGGTTCACCCAGTTCGAACCAAAATTCGATCAGCAACAGTTCATCCCGGCACAACCGGATGATCTGACGGAACTGGCCAAAAAATACCCTAAGCTGGTCGCCATTGAGCGAAACAGAGATACTCATATTGCAGTTCACTCGCATCCACTCCGCCACTCCAGACGAATGCGCAGCTCGGTCCTGCACTATATCGACCATCCCTATTTCGGTGTGCTGGTAAAAATTGACAACTTCACCTATTCCCTGGAAACCGCCGCGGAATAATCACTTTCGTTTATTCCAAATCTACTTCAGTAACCACAAGGTCGTTAGAGATTAAACTCTCCTTCAAGCCCACGTACTGAGTTACAACCGACTTCTTCAGATACCGCCAGAAAACATCAACGGGTCCCCTCTTCCCGCACCGCCGCAAGTACATCCATGTAGGCTCTGAAAAAACATCCCTGTTTTTTAAGGTCTCAGAGGGCAGGTACCCGTATCGCTACGCAACGGCTGGCGCCGTTCTAATAGAATCGCGATGAGCCGGCTAATCAACCCAACAAGCGCTTCAGGTGATCACCAAGCCTGTGTGTCAGTGCCAGCAGGGTCAAAGTAGGATTGGCCCAGCCACCGGTGGTAAACACCGAGCTGCCGGCGATATGCAG
>JACZXW010000083.1 GCA_022571415.1 Pseudomonadota bacterium | reverse complement strand
TAATCGGATACTGTCGGTATGATCATGTCTTGGCTACTACAATTTATTCCGACCGATACTGTTTCAAATTCGACACCGACCGGGTTAGTCGTGCCAGTAGTCATTCTCTTTGCGCTAGAGGATCGCTGGCAGTGAGGTAAGTCACCGAGTTCGATTGGGCGTGCGTTGAAGAACGATCTGGTCCGCTGATCGTGGGTCACGCACCTCTCAGCAAAGACTGTCAGTTTTTACAGTAGACAGGCGCTATCCGTTTGCAGGAGAATCGGTTCCAGCTGGTAGGAAACCAGTTCCGGCAACTCCGGGCAAGGAAGCTAGTGGCAAGGAAGCAAGCCGAAAAGGTCGGGCAAGATCAAGGACGGTAATCACGGACGAAACCAGTCAGAGGAAGCAAACCAGACTATAAGGATGTAGTCTGAACTTCCGAGAATTGAGAGCGATACACTGACGCCGAGGGCCACAAGGAAATGGCCCCCGGCGTTTTCACATTAGAACAATCGCTAACTGTCTCCGGGTAAAGAATTTTTGAAATCTAAGACGTCTGGCACGTAAGGTACACCGTCCGCGCGTTCCTTGAGTATTCGCTGGTAGATTTCTTCCCGGTGTACCGAAATCTCAAGCGGCGCCTCGATCCCGAGAAGTACTTGTTTACCTTTCAAGCCCAATACGGTAACAGTGACATCATCACCGATGACAATTTTCTCCTTAATCCCTCTTGTCAATACGAGCATAAACACCTTCCATTGGTTTCAGACACAGCATGCGTCCTTTCACTGATTAAATAGACCTCGCTTATGCCCAAACCATTGCGAGACGATTAAAAGAACAACGCAACCTGCACGACTTGCGAGGTAACGAGCGTTTCAGTCCTTTGAAGTGCCTAACAATCTGGTCAGTCCGTTGAATTGCAAACTGAATCTGCGATTGACGCGTATTCAAGCATACTTTGATGCGGTCGCCAGGTTCACACCACTAACACCTTTAAAACCTACCGTTGATCAGGATAAGTGGCGCGGGGCCAGGGACTACCGGCAGCAGGGTGAAGGATTCTGCACGCTCAGACATCACCCCACCATCGGTTTTGTGCTTAGTCTCAAGTTCACTCGACTCAAAGCGATACTTCGCATATGTGTAAAGAAAAGGCCGCCAGCGATTGACGGCCCCAGAAGGGTTGGGCCTGTTGCCACAAAGCCGGGCCCCGCCGCAAACTGGTTTGTTTGAGGAAACCCATCATTCAATCGATCGGCTGCTATAAGCTCAGCGGCACGGTGTTTTTCGCCTTGCAGGCAGGAATTAGCCTGCTTTGGAATTAATGCAAGAACAAATTGCATGATGGGTGGTTTATACTTCTCGTATAGACGCTCCCTATGCCAACCTGAATTTTGCTGGCTCGCTGGTTTAATTACTTGGGAGAGAAAGTATGCCGAAAACAAATCGATCAATGAACAAACTCTCAGCGGTGTCCGCCGCATTCGTGGAAAACAACTTGTTCCTCAGAAAATTTTTGAGCCGCTACTTCTCCGATGAACAAGACATTGAGGATGTTGCCCAAGAGGCATACTTGCGTGCCTATATCGCTGAAAAAAAGAAAGAGATTGAACAACCGAAAGCCTTTCTTTTCCGCATCGCCAGGAATGTCGCTCTTACAAAACTCACCAAAAAATCAAAACAGATCACATGCTATATTGAGGAATCGACTGCTTCAGAGGTTATAGAAGTAGAAGCCTCAACGGACGAAGTCATTGAAGCCCAGGAGTTGTTGGGGCTTTATTGTGAGGCTGTAGCCATGCTGCCTGATAAATGCCGGGAGGTTTTTCTACTCCGCAAGGTACACGGTCTGGCTCACAAAGAGATCGCAGTTCGAATGTCACTATCGATCAGTTCCGTTGAGAAGTATCTTAGACAGGGCGTACTGGCATGCAAAGGGTACGTACGTAAACACGAGGAACAAACACAACACACTGGTAAAGACATTGACGTTCAAGGAATAAGGGGGAAGATAAAGCAATGAAGAATGTTTTGAAGTTTCCGGAGCGAAGCACTGTCGAGAAAGAAGCCGCCGAATGGCTGATCAAACTTGATGGAGACGATGTACCGTCTCCGGAAGAGCGTGAAATCCTCCAAGAGTGGCTTAATCGTAGCCCCATGCACCGAGAAGAGCTACAAGATCTCGCCAAATTGTGGGGCAAGATGAATGTCTTGACTGAACTCGCAGTACCATTGGGTAAGCCGAAGCGACATTTAAGTCGCACGGTGTATGCTAATGTCCGTCACTGGTCATCATCAAAGCGCCTTGCCGCGTTGGCTGTAACAGTGATTGTCGGAATTGCAGTTGATACTGTAATCTGGAACAGTCCTGATCCACTGATGGAATCGAATGGCTTCTACGCCACAGCTGTTGGTCATCAAAAATCAACGCTGCTCTCTGATGGTTCAGTAGTGCTTCTGAATACAAACACACAGATTGAAGTCGACTACGGTCAGGATTACCGCGACGTTTACCTGTTGCAGGGCGAAGCGCACTTTACCGTGACCAGGAATAGAGAACTCCTATTCAGAGTTTTCGCAGGAGTCGGACGCATTGATGCAATTGGCACAGCTTTTTCGGTCTATAAAAAAGGTGATTCGGTGGACGTCACCGTGACCGAAGGTCGTGTGGCCTTGGCGTCAATCATACAGCCGGGCTTCTCCAGGGCAAAGATGGAGGGGAGTCAGCCAAATATCGCAATTCATGATACACGCTTTAAGGACTTGGGCACTTTGAGGGCAGGTCAAGTCGCCACCATCACCAGCCAGGTTGATGATCAGTCCAGCCAAATTAATGCATTGGATAATTTGCGTATTATTGAAGACCAGGATATTTCTAAACGCCTTGCATGGACCAAAGGTGTGCTGTTGTTCTCCGGCGAACCACTGGAAGAAGTGGTTAAAGAAATCAGCCGCTACACGACAGTGTCAATTGAATTCGCTGATTCGTCGGTGAAAGCCATCAGAATAGGTGGACGATTTCCCGTTGGTGAAATAGAAACCATGTTTGATGCGCTAGAATCAAATTTCGGCCTCCAGGTTACACGGTTGGATCATAACCGCGTTCTGGTATCGGCTGGCAAGCAGTAGTAGAAATCACTGTCTACAACAAAGTGATTTGGTTCACAATCAACTCTACCATCCACTGTGTGAACCGTTGAGACGAATGACTTTACGCAGTTTAAGCACCGGTATTCGGCTGTTCTTAAAAGCAAGCAATTGGCGATGGCTTTACAAAATAAATACTTTGATTCATTGCGGTTTTATCCCCCTCCTTAGTTATCTATTTGAGAAGGACGCCTGGAGAGAACAGAAGATCTCCAATGTGTAGCGGGCGGATCAGAGGGAAAAAGAGACGCAATTTTTTTGATCGAGTATGTTCACTCGTAATCAGTGTTGCATTATTGCCATACAGCGCAGGCGCCAATGCAAATGAACCAAATTTTGATCTGGACATACCGTCACAGAATGCCGCGAAGGCACTGGAACAGCTGGCTGAGCAAACCGGTGCCATCACACTTTTCCCTTTTGATCTCGTCGAAGGCCGGCAGACCAATGCTGTCATTGGACGCTTCACGTTACCGGATGCTCTGACTGTATTGTTCAAGAATACCGGGCTTTCAGGCAGCCTTTCCAATAAACGCGTCATCAGCATAACGCTTGTTGCGTATGCTGAGCGCCATAACGAGGAAGAGTCCATGGAACCAAAAAAAACATCACTGCTTAAGATCTTGGGGACAGCGTTCATTTCACTATTTTCAGCAACCAACGCCACAGCGCAGGGCAATGACGAAAATTCGCTTCGTCTTGAAGAAGTAATAGTCACCGCACAGAAGCGTGAGGAAGGACTGCAGGATGTACCTATTGCGATCTCTGCAGTTTCCGGTGACTCACTACGCATGGGGAATATCAGCAACCTCCAGGATCTTAGCAGCCTGGTACCGAGCCTTTATGTGGCCGAGTCATTTGTCGGGGACTCCATCTTTATCCGAGGACTTGGCTCCGGTCAGAATAACCTGGGTTTCGAGCAGGCAGTCGGGCGTGTAGTAGACGGTTACTTTTACGGCCGCAGTCGCTTCTCCCGCATATCCTTTCTGGATATAGAGCGTGTTGAGGTTTTGAAGGGTCCACAGGGGGCACTGATCGGCAAGAACACCACCGCTGGGGCGATCAACATTACCACTGCCAAACCCACCGATGAGTTTGAAGGCTGGATCACTCCCACCTATGAATTTGAAGCGGATGAAGGCTACACAATCGAGGGCGCCGTATCCGGACCACTCGGTGACTCCCTCCGTGGCCGCCTGGCCCTCAAACTAGTCGATCGCGATGGTTACATCAAAAACACCATCACCGGTGAGGATGATGTCAGCAAGGAAGAACTGGTCGGGCGCGCCAGCCTGGTCTGGGATGCCAGCGACGATGTGGAAGTGATGTTCCAGTACCAGTATGGAAAAATTGAACACGAGGGCGGTAACAACCAGTATTCCAAGTGCGTGGCACCGCTTTCCTTTATTTTTGCAGGCATCAGTGGTGACGATTGCACCGCCAATTATCGTCGTACAGGCACAGCGACCAAGAATGGTATCAATGTAGAGGGCAAGGAAACCAACTTTGACACCTATGCATTGACGGTAAACTGGCAAGTAGGTGAACACACCATTACCTCACTGACCGGCTTCGCCAGCTATGATTATATTGACTTGCAGGACGGCGACCGCTCACCTATCGAAGCAACCCTGCCGGAATTCGCCGAAGATTACGAGCAGTGGACACAGGAATTTCGCCTCACTTCACCACAGGGCGAAAACCACAGCTATATCATCGGCCTTTATTTTATGGATAAGGAGCAACTGACCGACTATATCGTTCATTTTAACATCCCCGCAGCACGTAGCATACAGTCGCGAAACACTTTTACCGAAGAAAGTGCCTCCACTTACGCGGTGTTTGGTCAGTGGACCAAACATCTGAATGAGTATTGGGATATAACGGTGGGTGGCCGCTATACCTATGAAGACAAGAAAGCTCATAGCGTGCAATTTGGCAGCGAGTTGTATACCACCGTTCCTGATCCCAATTGTTTTGCATTTATCCCTGGTGTCTGCTCAACCCACGACATCAAAGATGACTTCAATGAGGACAACTTTTCACCAGAGTTCAATGTGCAATGGCGCCCCAATGACGATGCCATGTATTACGCCAGCATACGCCGGGGCTTTAAGGCCGGTGGTTTCGATCATAACCTGGTAGCAGACAGCAGCGACCCCGATATCATGGATCGCTTCCGCTTTGACCGCGAGGAGGTAACTGCATTTGAACTCGGTGCCAAGCTGACCCTGGCCGATGGTGCGAGCCAACTCAATATCGCCTTGTTTCGCAGTGAATTCGATGACCTGCAGTTGGGAGGTTTTCTCGATTCCAGTTCTGCCATCAACACGGTTACCAATGCCTCGGGAGCCACCAGTCAGGGTGTCGAACTGGATTTCACCTGGCGTGCAACACAGGGGCTAACACTGTTTGCCACAGTCGCCTATATCGACAGTACCTATGATGACTATGTAGACGCCCCCTGCTACACACTGCAGACCGCGGGCTGTGTAAACGGTCGACAGGACTTGAGCGGCGAGAAGCTACAGTTCACCTCCGACTGGAAAGGATCAGCCAACGCCGAGTATATCTGGCAACTGGGTGGTGGACTGGAGCTGGTAGGTTTTTTACAACTTTCCTATGTTGACGAGTTTCCATTGCAGGCTGACCTTGATCCTTCGTTGTTCCAGGACGAGTATGTAAAAGTCGATGCACGGGTGACACTCTCCAACGCTAATAACAGCTGGGCAGTCTCAATAATTGGCCGCAACCTCAATAACGAACTAACGAGCAATTATGCCGATGATGTTCCTGCTCAGGCTGGTACTGTTTGGCGTAGTGTCGATGCGCCACGTTCAATAGCCTTACAAGGGACCTGGCGATTCTGAGCTTGATGCTTGTAGTCCCCTCAAAGACGGCAGCCCAACCGGGCTGCCTTTTTTGTTGCTAGCCAGCCCCCTAATCATCTACGCTTTACCGATACAAAAACAAGGCAAGAAACCGTGACTCACCCCACCACAACACGTGCATCCTCAGGTATTTTTTATGGTTGGTGGAACGTCTCGGCTTCGTTCATAGGCCTGTCCCTGAGTTACGCCATGTTTACGATTTTCGCCTTCGGGGTGTTCCTGAAACCGCTGGCGGAAGAATTTGGCTGGCGCCGTGATGAAATGGCCTTTGCCTACACGGTTACCAACCTGACCATTGTGGTGGCCTCCTTGTTACTGGGCCTTTTAATTGACCGCTACGGGGTCAGGCGGGTACTGATTCCCTCGGTAATATTGATGGGCCTGGCGGTAGCTTCGATGAGCCTGCTGACTGGCAATATTTACCATTTCTATGCCATGTATCTGTTAATCCCGCTACTGGGTATAGGCACCCTGCCGACCAGTTATTCACGCACCATCATCGCCTGGTTTTTCCGCCGTCGCGGCATTGCACTGGGCGTTGCTCTGGCCGGTTTTGGCGTCGGTGCCGCACTGGTTCCATCGGTAGGGCAAATGCTGATCAGTGCTTATGGCTGGCGCACAGCTTACCTGGTATTTGCCGCCATTGTCTTCCTTGTAGCCCTGCCCGTCAGCTATTTCCTGATACGTGAAACACCAGAGGAAATGGGGCTGGAAATTGACGGGGATAAGCAAGCAGGGAAATCCGATGCATCGACCGGCCTGTCGGTCAATGAAGCCAGTAAAACGATCAATTTCTGGTTAATACTGATTGCATTTCTGTTGGTGGGGGTATGTATTGCCAGTGTTATAGCTCACCTGGTACCGATGTTGACTGACCGCGGTGTCAGCCCTCAAATGGCAGCCAATTGTCAAATGACCCTGGGGCTTGGACTCATCTTTGGCCGAGTAATTTCCGGCTATTTAATGGATCATTTTTTTGCACCCTATGTCGCATCAGCATTTACCCTGATGTTTGTTGTCGGCGTCTCCATACTCGCCTCCGGCGTCAGTAACTACCTGGTGTTTGTGGCAGCCACCTGTATTGGTCTGTCACTGGGTTCAGAGATCAGTGAAACCGCCTATCTGGTCAGCCGCTATTTTGGCCCCAAAGCCTACGGCATTATCTACGGCATCATGTTTGCGGCATTTCAACTGGGAGCCTCTTTTGGACCGCCGGCGCTGGGTAAGTACTATGTACTCAATGGCAACTATATCAGTGCACTATGGGGGTTGGCGGTACTGGCCTTTATCGCCGCAGTATTGGTGGCAGCACTGGGGAAATACCCTGATTCTAAAATTAAAATTGCTGACCGCCGGCCAGATTTTCCACGGCGACCAAGTTAATATTCAGGGTGTTTAAGACCAGTGTGAACAGCCATTATGGTACGTGTTTTGGTACGGTGTCAACCGGTGTTCGTAAAAGTATACATTTTGGAAAGAAAAAGGGCCTCCAGCGACTCTTTACCGTCACTTGAACGCAAGCACTAATACAACAGCCAGCTAGTGCTCGAGACGCCAAAGTCGAATTGTTACATCTGGATAGCTTTGAGATACAGAACTACGAGTACATCACTGCAAACGGGATTCAGCACGAGATCATTTTCGAGTTTTCACGCAGCCTCGGCCGGTAGCTGCTTGCTATAGGTATTGCCGAAATTTACGCTTGGTGAATAGCTGCTTTCCGGCTACAAGCGGACGTTCACTTCTTGGAAGTGTGTATAGCTGCTTCCGACCCAAAAGAGATATTGGTGTCCCAGGTATATAAACAGCAGTTTTCGAATTTTTTACCTGATGACGGTTTCACCATGGTGGCGGGTGTTATCGCGGCAACTCACTGGCGCACCATCAACCAGACCCCAATCAGGATGACGGCCATGCCACCCAGCCTTGATAAATCCATTGGCTGTTGATCAGCGCCCAGAAGTCCGAATTGCTGGACGATGGCTGCTGTTATAAACTGCGCCGCGACAGCAATGGTCAGGGTTACGGTGAGGCCCAACCTTGGCGTGGCGTAGCCCAGGCAACCAACAATAACCAGTCCGAACAGTCCTGCCGAGTAAGCGTACCAAGGCGGTATATGCCACGAACCCAGATTGCCACCGCGAATGGCCAGCAAGATCAAGCCTATAACCACTGCACCTGAACCGTAAGTGAGGAATACGTTTTCGATAGTCCCGATGGATCTGTCGAGGTGACCCATCAACTGGGCCTGGGTAGCCATTGCAATACCTGCTACGACTGCAACTATCGCCAGAGCAGTGAAACTGCTCACTCGATTTCCCCTGTCTTGTGCCGCACTCCGACTCCGTGCCGGACATGGGATGAACTGGTACGCATCAGCAAATCACTCGTTCTCGTGGTTCCTACAGGATACCTTAGCGCGACCATTCACGCTGGCAACCAGCCACAAGCTGGCTGGGAAATTGGTGCTGATTTGATTTCTGCTTTCTTGCCGTCTAAACAGCATAGTCTGGGTAACGGCACCTCAAATCTGAACCCAGCTTGCTGATGGCCGCTAACGACCGAGGCTGTGTGAAAACGCAAAATCTGAAAATCCAAGTGGTAAACTGCCACCGATTTACTACATTTTAAGGCTGAAAAATGGGCTTCAGTGGTCGGTGCAGGTGCTAACAAGACCTGTAATTCAGCGCTACCCCACCTGCAAAAAATTCAAAATAGTTTTCACACAGCCTCGGCCGTTTGCTGCTATTCATGGCACAACAAATTACGTCCGTTGAAGGGCTGCTTTGCGGTCAGAAGCGGAAGTTCAAACCTGACAGCAGTCTATAGCTGCTTCCGACCCGAAGCAGAACTTCCCACTTTAAATTCGAACCTTCTGAAACGCTATACCTTATTCTGTTTCAGAGTCCATTCTGACAGAGCATGCTAGAGACAAGTCACCACTATTCTAAAAATTACTTTTCAATAAGTTAATTGAATTCTGTATCGAAAAGCCGATCAATGAGCGGACAATCCGGCACGTCTTGACCGCTACAGGAGCGAACCGTATCGCTCAGTGTGCTTTCCATTCGTTTTAGGTCGCTGATTTTTTCCTGCACGGAACGCAGGTGGCTCCTCGCCAGTTTTTCTACTTCACCGCAAGAGACGGCCCGCCGGTCAACGAGATCAAGCAAGCTTGTCAGGTCCGCGATCGTAAAACCCAGCTCGCGCCCGCGCATGACAAAGAGCAGTCTGCGCTCGTGATTTTCATCGTACTGGCGGTATCCGCTTGCTGAACGCGGCGGTTCCGGCATAAGTCCTATTTTCTCGTAGTAGCGGATCGTTTCGATATTGCAGCCGGACCGCTTAGCCAGCTGCCCTCGTGTTATCTCTTTCGCCATCATGTGATCCACCTTAAAAAAAGTTCTTGACCCTGTAGTTACTACAGGGACTACAGTGAAGCTATAAGGTTAGTTTTTCAAGGAGAACCTGTTAAGAATGCACGAAACATTTGATCAAAATAGAACTGTCACCAAGGCAGAAAATCAAGAAAACAACAGCCTGGGCCGAGAGCGCCTTTTGGCTGCTGGCGGTATTGTCGGTGCAATCATCGCGTCTTCATGCTGCGTGCTGCCACTCCTGCTCATAACGTTGGGCGTTAGCGGTGCATGGATTGGCAGCCTTACAGCATTAGAACCTTATAAACCGTATTTTCTTGCTGTAACCGCCATTTTGCTTGGCGCAGGGTTTTGGCACGTTTACATCAGACCAAAAAAGGCCTGTGCCGATGACTCATACTGCGCGCGCCCGAGGTCTGGCTACATTACCCAGATCTCTTTGTGGTTCGCTACAGCTTTGGCACTTCTTGCCGCCACAGTTGATTATTGGGCGCCTTTATTTTACTAGGAAAAAGACAATGAAACGTATATTAATCATCATCACGGTCATAGCCGTTATTGGTCTGGGCGGGGTAATGACCTTAACCACGTTCCCCGCAGCAAATGCAGATAACGAAGCAGCGCAGGCGCAGGTTGGCGAACAAACAACGACTTTTGCGATCGAGAAAATGACCTGTGCCGCTTGTCCCATTACCGTCAGAAAAGCGATGGAGCGGGTTGACGGCGTTAAATCAGTGAAAGTGGATTTTGACGCGAAAACAGCAACCGTTGTATTTGATCCATCGACTGCAACGCCGGACCAGATTGGAGCAGCCTCGACCAATGCCGGTTATCCGGCCAAAC
>JACZXW010000015.1 GCA_022571415.1 Pseudomonadota bacterium | reverse complement strand
CCAGGGACAGACCCGAAGATCTGGCGAACCCTACATATCACACCCGCTTGCAGTCGCCTCAATACTGGCAGACATGCATATGGATCATCAGTGTCTGATGGCGGCCCTGTTGCATGATGTGATCGAAGACACTGGAATTCCCAAGCACACGCTAGGGAAAGAGTTTGACGATCAGGTTGCAGAGCTGGTGGACGGCGTAAGCAAACTGACAAGCATGTTCGAGTCCCGGGCAGAAGCCCAAGCCGAAAATTTTCAGAAAATGACGCTCGCAATGGCAAAGGACATTCGCGTCATTCTGGTCAAGCTGGCGGACAGGCTGCACAACATGCGAACTTTAAGTTTTCTCGACCCCGAAAAGCGCCGTAGGATCGCACGTGAAACCCTCGAGATATATGCCCCGATCGCCAACCGGCTCGGCATGAACGATATCCGCATTGAATTCGAGGAGCTGGGATTTAAAGCCTTGTACCCTTTGCGTTCGTCCATGATCGAACGGGCTGTCAAGAAAGCACGGGGAAATCGAAAGGAGGTCGTGACCAATGTAAGGGAATCCATCTCGGCCTGTCTTGAACGTGAAGGAATCGAGGCAGAAGTGTTCGGTCGGGAAAAACATCTGTATAGCATCTACGACAAGATGAAATCCAAACGACGCTCTTTTCATGAAATTATGGATGTTTACGCATTCAGGATTATCGTTGCCAGCGTAGATACCTGCTACCGCACGCTCGGCGCAGTACACAACCTATACAAACCCGTCGCTGGCAGGTTTAAAGACTACATCGCAATTCCTAAAGCCAACGGCTATCAGTCGCTGCATACGACTCTTTTCGGTATGCACGGCATACCCATCGAAATACAGATCCGGACGCCTGAAATGGAGCTGGTTGCCAACAATGGTATCGCCGGTCACTGGTTGTATAAATCCAACGACGATTCCGCTTCCGGGAGTCACAGACGAGCCAGGGAATGGATGCAAGGGCTCCTTGAACTACAACAAAGTGCCGGTAGTTCACTCGAATTCATTGAAAGCGTAAAAAGTGACCTGTTCCCGGACGAGGTGTATGTGTTTACTCCACGGGGCGAAATATACGAACTTCCTCACGGTTCGACCCCTGTCGACTTTGGTTACGCCGTGCATACGGACATTGGCAACACCTGCGTTGCCTGCCGGATTGATCGCAAGCTCGCGCCTTTAAGTGCATTGCTGGAGAGTGGACAAACCGTGCAAATCATCACCGCCCCAGGGGCCCTACCCAATCCTGCCTGGTTGGGTTTCGTGACAACCGGCAAAGCAAGAAGCAGCATTCGGAATGCACTAAAGAACCAGCAACACAACGAATCAGTTGCCCTGGGTAAACGACTGCTCGAGCGAACGCTACAAACCTATCAGAAATCCCTGGCTGATATTGACCCCGACAAATTAAAGAAGGTGCTGGAGGATCGCAAGGTTCCCGACTTGCCGGCTTTGCTCGCCGAGGTGGGCCTTGGTAACCAGATGGCGCATGTTATAGCAGGAAAGCTGGTCTCCCTGCCGCACAATATCGATGAAAACGAATACCATGGCCCACTTGCTATCCTCGGAACCGAAGGCATGGTGGTTAACTATGCCCGCTGCTGCAAGCCTATACCAGGAGACCCGATAATCGGGCATATCAGTGCAGGTCGCGGCATCGTCATCCATACGGAAACCTGCAAGAACATGCAGGATCTACGAAAAAAACCGGAAGAAATTATGTCAGCTCGCTGGGATCCCAATGTAGAGCAGGAGTTTTCTGTCGAGCTTCGAGTAGAACTGGAATATGAAAAAGGTATTGTCGCGATACTCGCATCTACCATTACCACGGCTGATGCCAATGTGGAACGAATCAACATGATCGAAAAAGACGCCAGGCTCAGCACGGTCAACATCGTACTTTCAGTCAGGGACAGGGTTCACCTGGCCAATGTCATCAGACGGTTGCGCACCATCAAAGGGGCTAACAAGATCATCAGGGTAAGAAGCTGACACGGTTTGTACAGGATAAAGCTATGACGAGGACACAAATTTCCACCAATGCTGCGCCACGGGCTATCGGCACATACTCCCAGGCGGTGGTGCACAACAAAACCGTTTACATCAGCGGCCAGATCCCGCTGGTTCCTGAAACGATGGAACTGGTCAGCCAGGATTTCGGTCCGCAGATCGAGCAGGTATTCTCCAATCTAAGGAACATCTGCGAAGCCGCAGGCGGAGACCTCAACTCTGTGTGTAAGTTTACGGTCTACCTGACCAACCTCGACCATTTTGGAGCGGTGAATACCGTGATGGAAAACTACCTGGACAAACCCTACCCGGCCCGTGCAGCCATCGAAGTATCCGCCCTGCCAAAAGGCGCCCTGGTGGAGATTGACGCAATAATGTCGCTCTAAATCTCATCCATCGACAACGCAGATATCCCATGGGACTGGACAAATCCCCCGTAGATTCCCTGAAAGGAATAGGTCCCGCTCTGGCAGGCAGACTTGCCAAAATCGGCGTTCATACTCTCCAGGATGTCCTGTTCCATCTGCCTTTTCGTTACGAAGACAGGACACAAATCACACCGATCGCAGCCGCAACACCGGGGGAAACGGTTGTCCTTGAGGGAGAAATTATCGCTTGCAATATCGCCTACGGGAGAAGGCGCAGTTTGCTCGCATATCTGCAAGACGGCACAGGGCGTATTGCACTGAGGTTTTTTCACTTTACTAAAGCACAACAGAGTAACCTTGCATCCGGCCGGTCAATTCGTTGTTTTGGTGAGGTTAGACGCGGCGCAGCGGGGCTTGAAATCTACCATCCAGAATACAGCCAAACCGCCACAACAGAACTCCCCGACCACTTTACCCCGGTCTACCCAAGTACCGAGGGCATCAGCCAGCAACGCTATCGCAATATCGTATCCCAGGTACTCAGCCTGATGAAAAATGGCGACCTGTTGGTTGAGTTACTCGGCAATATCGAAACCCTTTTCGATACAAACATCAACGAAGCCCTCAGCCTGGTCCACAATCCACCACAGGATGTTGACCTGGATGCTTTGCTTGCCGGACAACATGTTGCGCAACAAAGGCTCGCCTTTGAAGAATTGTTAGCGCATCAGACAAGTCTGCGACTGGTGAGACAAGAAATCAATAAACTTGCGGCGCCCAGCTTTAAAGGCCCTGGCGACGACTATTCTGCCCTTATCTCCTCGCTCGGGTACGAGCTTACAGGTGCCCAACATCGAGTCGCCAAGGAAATTGCAGACGATCTTGCCAGGACATCGCCAACACTCCGACTGGTTCAGGGCGATGTTGGTTCAGGCAAAACAGTCATCGCTGCCCTGTCCGCGGTTCATGCCCATGAAAACGGATACCAGAGCGCCCTGATGGCGCCAACCGAAATTCTGGCCGAACAGCACTTTATCAATCTTTCCAACTGGCTCGCACCATTAGGCATCACCACTGCATGGCTGTCAGGAAAAGTAAAAGGTAAAAAACGGGAGGAGGAACTTAAGTCTGTCGCCAACGGCGAAGCCCGGGTAGTCATTGGCACACACGCATTGTTTCAAAAAGACGTACATTTTGACAAGCTGGGGCTGGTTATTATCGATGAGCAACACCGCTTCGGTGTTCACCAGAGACTGGCACTCAGGGAAAAGGGCAAGAAAAATAAATTTATGCCGCATCAGTTGATCATGACGGCGACCCCGATTCCCAGAACTCTCACCATGAGCATGTATGCGGACATGGATTGCTCTGTCATTGACGAGTTACCGCCAGGAAGGTCACCCGTGACGACCAATGTTCTTCCCGACACACGTCGCAAGGATGTGGTGGCAAGAGTGAAGTCAGCTTGCAGTTCCGGCGCCCAGGCATACTGGGTGTGCACCCTGGTGGAAGAGTCTGAGCTGGTTCAATGCCAGGCAGCCGAAGCCACGCACGCTGATTTATCAGCGGAATTGCAAGAATTAAATGTCGGCTTAATCCATGGACGGCTGTCCGCTGCCGATAAAGTAGAGGCGATGAACCGGTTCAAAGCAGGTGAGATCGATCTTCTGGTTGCCACCACGGTGATAGAAGTTGGCGTTGATGTCCCCAATGCAAGCCTGATGGTCATCGAGAATTCAGAGAGACTCGGGCTCGCGCAACTGCATCAGTTACGGGGGCGCATCGGTCGCGGCAAGGCGCAAAGCCATTGCCTGTTGTTGTATCACCCCCCTCTCGGCGAAACCAGCAGGCAGCGGTTAAATGTGCTGCGCGAAAGCAATGACGGCTTCCTCATTGCAGAGCAGGACCTGAAAATCAGGGGGCCCGGAGAGCTGTTCGGGAGCAGACAATCCGGCAGTTTACAATTTAAGATAGCCGATCTTGTCCGCGATCGACATATGCTTGACGAAGTCACCCGGATCGCGCAACAATTATTGGTCGACAACCGCCCCGCGGCCAGAGCAATTATCGAACGCTGGATAGCTTCCCCGGGGGAATTCAGCCAGGCTTAATCAACCAGTCTTTGACCTAAAGATAGCTTCATCAAACTGATTTTCACTGCGCGCAACGACCGTGGATACCGTTGCGTCACCAGTAACATTGACTGCAGTTCTAAGCATGTCCAGCAACCGGTCAACACCAATAATCAAGGCTATTCCTTCTACCGGCAGACCCACCTGGGTCAGCACCATGGCAAGGGTAATCAACCCGACCCCGGGAACGCCGGCGGTTCCGATTGAAGCCAGTGTCGCCGTCAACACAACCATGAGATAACCGGTCATGGAGATGTCAATGTTATACGCCTGGGAAATAAATACCGTGGCAACGCCTTGCATGATGGCAGTACCGTCCATGTTAATCGTCGCACCCAGCGGTACGGTGAAGGATGCCACTTCATTCTTAACACCAAGACGCTTCTCAACATTTTCAAGCGTAATAGGCAGTGTTGCATTGCTCGATGCGGTGCTGAACGCATAAGCCATTACCGGACTGAATTTTTTATAGAAAGTTATGGGGTTAAGGTTGGCGACAAATCTGATTAACAGACTGAAGGTCCCGGTAAAATGCAACAAGAGGACCAGAACTACAGTGAGAAAATACTTCAACAGGTCTCCAATCGCACTGAAACCCATATTGGCAAACAATGTCACCATCAAACAGAAAACCCCGATGGGAGCTACCGTCATTAGCATCATGACCAAACGCATGATCACTGCATCCCAATCGTTGAGCGTAGCCCGAACCCGCTGACCTGGTTCACCGCATTTGTTAATCGCGATACCAATAAGTATGGCAAACACAATAACCTGCAGCATATTACCTTCGGCCATGGCCTGTATCGGATTGGTGGGTACAATATTTATCAACACCTGTTTGATAGAAGGACTATCCTTGATTACAAACTCGGTCTGTGTAGCCAGATTTATTCCTTCACCAGGATTTATCGTAGTTGCGGCAATTAAAGCCAGTGAAATAGCGATCGCTGTCGTAATCAGATAAAGACCTATAGTCTTTAAACCGATTCGCCCCATACTAGAACCGTCAGACAAGTTGCTTGCGCCACAAACCAAAGACACAAAAACCAATGGTACTACCATTAACTTCAAGCTGGCGATAAATATCTTGCCGCCGATATCGAACAGCCCGTTGACGAAATAGACCATGGCTATCCCATCATCCGCAGGGGCTATCATGTGAACCACGGACCCGAGAGCCAGCCCAAGAGCCATGGCAATAAGAATATTTCTGGTTAACTTACCTCGATCCATCATCATTTTACTCAGGGATAAACAGAATTAGTCTACTTCCACCATCTCAAAATCTTCTTTGGTTGCTCCGCAGTTCGGGCAAACCCAGTCGTCAGATACGTCTTCCCAACGGGTACCGGGAGCGATGCCTTCTTCTTCAAGTCCTTCAGCCTCATCATAGATAAAACCACATATCATGCATTGCCATTTCTTCATTAAGATCCCAAAAAATTAATATCCGCTGACACGTGGAGTTGAAGGCTCGAACAAGCAACGTATACTAACTGATTTACTTCTAGCACGATATAAATGTACCCTGCCAGACTTGCGATCAAACAGCTTACAACGCGACTGGTCTCCCGGTTTCCTAAAATCCCTCATCTGATTTCTTTGGCGCGCCTCAACCGCCCTATCGGAATCTACCTGTTGTTGTGGCCAACACTCTGGGCGCTGTGGATCGCAGCAGAAGGATTTGCTGGTTGGCACCTGTTCCTGGTTTTCCTGGTAGGCACGGTTCTCACTCGTTCCGCCGGTTGCATTATCAATGATATTGCGGACATAAAATTTGATGGCCAGGTCAAGCGGACCCGAGACAGACCATTGGTGAGCGGACAATTAACCGTTCCGGAAGCCGTCATGTTTCTCGGGGTCCTCGTTTTCTGTGCGCTCCTGCTGGTGTTAAGTACCAACATCTTTACCCTGGGGATTGCTGTTTTCGGTGCAGCAATCGCGGCAATCTACCCATTGATGAAACGTTATACTTATATGCCACAAGTTATTTTGGGTATTGCCTTCTCTTGCGGTATACCCATGGCATTTACAGCAACTCAAGGTTCCATTCCCCAGGTGGCCTGGCTCCTGGTTATTGCAAACCTGGTATGGACGGTCGCCTACGATACAGAGTACGCGATGGTAGATCGGGACGACGATATCCGCCTGGGTCTTAAATCCAGCGCCATTCTCTTTGCCGATATGGACAAGGTGGCGATCGGAGCACTACAAATTACATTTCTGGGGACGCTTTTCCTGGTGGCGAAAATCGAGTCACTCACCTGGCCGTTCTACATGGGACTCTCTTTAGCCGCCGGCCTGATCATCTACCAGCGATTCCTGCTCCAAAACCGCCAACGTGATGCCTGTCTCAGTGCTTTTCTTAACAACCACTGGGTGGGATTAGGCATATTTCTGGGTCTGTTCGGGCACTACCTGCTTAGGTAAAATGATCCTCATGAATTTTGATGAGGCACTGCTGTCGCTGGGAGTCCACGAGGATACACTCACGGCTTCGGAGAAAATGTTCCTGGATGAAAACGGTTACCTGTCCCTGAAAGTTATCTTGTCTGCAGAAGAAGTCGCGGCTTTCAATAACCGTCTGGAAGCGCTGGCGCAGCAGGAAGGGGAGAACGCCGGGAAGGAGGTGCATCAGGAGCCTGGGACGGTGCGCTTGAGCAACCTGGTTGATAAAGACCCAATGTTCGAGAAGTGTATTACGCACCCGAAGATGCTGGCTGCGGCCAGTCACGTGCTGGACGCCGAATTCAAACTTTCTTCCCTGAACAGCCGTGCCGCCCTTCCCGGACAAGGTTTGCAGCCACTGCATACAGATTGGCACGAAGCCGTGCCGGAAGAGCAATACCAGGACTGCAATTCTATCTGGTTGCTTGACGACTTTACGGCAGACAACGACGCCACCCGTATAATCCCGGGAACACAGAGACACGACAAACGTCCATGGGATGTGATGAACGATCCTGCCGCCGATCACTCTGACCAGGTTCTGATTGAAGCCAGGGCAGGTTCGGTTGTTATATTCAATTCGCACACCTGGCATGGTGGTCTTTTAAACAAGACCAATGCGCCACGCAGGGCAATGCACTGTTATTTTTGTCGCCGACACCAGAGCCAGCAAACCGACCAGCGAAAATACCTGCGCAAAGAAACCATTGCCAGGTTATCGCCTGCAGCGCGAGTTATTCTGGATGTCGCGGTGGTATAACCCGTTCGGTCCGGCGCCGGCGACACCAAACACTTATCTTCAGCCCGAAATAATCTCAGCTCGTGGTCCATAAATTATGATCAGCGCACCGACTAACGTCACAGCCCCTCCGATCAGGTCCCAGCGATCAGGTAACTGTTGTTCGACCAAAAACAGCCAGAGCAGTGATGAGGTAACGTAAATTCCTCCATAGGCAGCATAGGCTCGCCCGGCCAGAGGACTGTCCACCAGGGTTAAAATCGCTGCAAACCCGGCCAGGAGTACCAGCGCGGGCAGAACAAGCCATGGGCTGTAATCTAAACGTAACCAGGCCCAAATTGCATAACAGCCTGCGATTTCAAATATCGCCGCTAACAGGTAAAGCAAGAACATTGTCATCATTTTACGTCCAGTGAGTCTGGTTCAGCTTCTTTCGTCGGTACCAGGCAGTGAAGGCCATTGAGCTAAAGATCAGAAAGGCAGGAACAAGAATATAGTCCAACCATGGAGGCACCCACGCCAGAACAGCCGAACCAAACAATACAAACAGAATGATCGGCAGGAGACAGGCTACTCCGGCCATTGCGGCACCTACTAGACCCATCAGCCACATTTTATTCTGTTTCATTGAGCTGCTTCCGAGTTTGGTCCGATACTTGTTTGCGGCATGAAAGCATCAACAATCGGCTTAAGCGCTTCACTGTCAGCAATCAGCGTTAATATCAATCGAACCGGCGTCACATCGAGTGACCAGGATACATGCGCACAGCATATCTGTTCCTGTTTAATTAACACTTCCAGTTCCGTCCGCAATGCTTTCGTATGGTTAAATTCAAACCTGGCTTCTGCGGAACTGAGCCGATAGTCCTGTATATTTTTAAATACCCGTCGCCAGCGCGCAATCCCGAACTGGATGGATGACGGGTCCAGCGTGCAGGACAGTTCTTCCTTAACGATGTCCTGTACGGTTCCGCCGGGACACGAACCATCAGCAGCACTGGCAGACGGATCCGCGATCACCTTCCGCTTTTGCCTCATATCGATATTCCTTCTGTCACTTCACAAGTTGAATTCATGTGGCGTGCTGGCTATTCTAATAGTTAAAGTTAACTTTAAGTCAAGCTTGAAATCGATGATGAAACAATTATCTATTGGGGAAGTTTCCAGGCGAGCCGGGGTCGCCGCCTCTGCAGTCCGCTACTACGAATCTATCGACCTGCTACCCGCTCCAACCCGCGTTAGCGGCCAGCGTAAATATGGCATGGGTATTCTGAATCGACTGAAAATTATCAGCGTTGCGAAATCTCTCGATTTCACGCTGGATGAAATCAGACGGCTGTTTGAGGGAGTCTCCGAAAAAAGTGCGCCAACCAAAATCTGGCGTGAATTCGCGCGAGTAAAACTCGAAGACATCGAAAAACAAATTCTGCGCGCGAATCAACTGCGTGACATGTTGAACAGCGGTTTAACCTGTAAGTGCCTCAAACTGAGTGACTGTCTCGCACCAGATCCTGATCGCGATCCCGGACACGAGCAGGATAGTGAATGACAGATCTGATCATTTTAAAGTCTATCTTGATAATCTAACAAAGAGCAAGGAATGGAAAAACTGTCAGAAGATATCTGGATTCATGAAGATGAACTGAAACTGCCAGGTACAAACCTATCCCTGCGCATGACGTTGGTTCGCTTGACAAGTGGCAAGCTCTGGATTCATTCACCCACAGCAATCAGTGATGAACTTATCACGCAAACAATTGAGCTGGGTGATGTCGGTTACATCATCGGCCCTAACAATGCTCACAATCTGTTTCTAAAAGAGTGGGTATCCGCTTTTCCTCAGGCAGAACTGATTGTCAGCAGCGGCATCCCCAAGAAGCTGAAGCTAATCGATGGATTCAAGCTGTTGGATGCCGATTTCAACAATATCTGGGCGGAGGATCTAGACTGTATCCATATGCCCGGCGTTAATTTTTTCGATGAATCTGTCTTTCTGCACAAGAAAAGCAAGTCCCTGATCCTCACCGACTATATTCAAAATTATGTAGGAGCGAAGCAAACCTTCATGCAAAAATTTGTACTTGGCCCTATCGGGTTCAAGGGAATCTGTATCGCGCCGCCCTTGAAACTCGGTTTTTTCCATAAAGACAAAGCAGGCTTCAAGGATTCACTGGAACGTATCGGGCAGTGGCAGTTCGATCGAATTGTGGTAACCCATGGCGACATTATTGAAGAAGATGCCATGGCAACCCTCAACCGGTTATCGGGCCGGTTTATGTGAAGGTCAGGAGTCAAGGTGAGCCCTCATCTCGACCGAACATTTCTATTCATAGGCTAATGCCTCCCTGGTAGAGATAGTAAACGCTAACTTCGCGGTTCTGCGACTCGCCACCCAGCCAAACGTCATGGCAACTACTATGGTGACCCAGATACCGGCGCTGCTAAACACCAGTTCCAACTCTGCCTCCTCACCCAACATCAGGTAGCCAAAAAAGACAGAGGCTACCTGGCTTAAAGGATAGGAGATCGACAGGCCCAGCAGGATGCTGAGAAGGACAACAATCAGGCCCTCGATCTCGAACAATCTGATGACCTGACCCGGGGTTGCACCGACTGCTCTGAGTACGCCAATTTCGCGGGTACGGTTGATAATATCGATCGCCATTGCCGAGGTCATTCCCAGCGCACTGACCAGAAGGACGATAAAGGCGAGAACCAGGATGGTGTACAAGATGATGTTGAGATGATCGTATATGATCTTTACACGCTCGGCCTGGGCCATTACATAAGCGACATCAAGCGCTGACGTTGAAACAGCGTTTTCAATCTCGCGTTTGGCGGACAATACTGCTTCATGGCTGTCATCCGTCAATTTGATCAATAGGGTATTGTATTTATGGGCCAAGCCCACCGTACCGGTTACCCAGTTTTCCGAAATATACATCTTGGCCTTGTCAAATTCCTTGATCTTCCCGACAAGTTTTACGTCATAGGATTTTCCGTTGAAGGTAATCGGAAACATTGAGCCAAGTTCCGGATCCTGTAGTTGCCCGCTTGCCTGCTGATTAATCACCACTTCCGGGATGTTGGAATCCTCCACATTACCGCGGGAGATCCAGGTCCCCGATGTAAATATCGGGCTATACATACTGGTATCGACTGGCAATGAGACAAGACCAATCCCATCGCTGGTGCCGAATATCCTGGTCTGCAACGCGCCCGTTCCGCCGTTCCAGAATTCAGCCTTGTTCACCCCCTGCACCGAAGAAAGAATTTTTTCGATCTCCCGAACTGCAACCGGTTTGTTCAATACTACCTGCAGATCATGTTTCATGCTGGTGTCGATGTTTGCCAGAAAGACGCTCAATGAATGTCTGATGTTAAAACCAGTCCCGAATATGCCGATACCCAATGCCATGGTCAGGAGAGTCCCCATTAGCATTTTCTTGTTCCTCAACGTATTTCTCAGCGCATAGGTAAATGTTATTGCTGATCTCCCGGACAATCTCTGGGTCATTGTCACTGTCGAATCAGTTGGCTGGCCAACAACTTTACTGGTTCCTGTGAGGGTAGAGAGACCATGGCTATTCAATGCATTAAGAACGGGTATTTGCACTCCTTTTATAATAATCGGCATGGAGAAAACCATCGGTATCAACAGTGAACCCGCTACCCACGTGGCAAATACCCATAAGGGCAGAGTCGTTGTCAGAATTTCAAAATTCAGGATCCCGGCGACAAAGTAGCTGAATGTATACGAAGTCAGCCAGGCAAGCGGAAAAGCGACCAGCATGGCAGCCACTGTGATCAGACACACATAGATGGCATAGAGTCGAACAACCTGAGAACTCGTTGCCCCAATGGCCCTGAGCACACCAATCTGGCGGATCTCTTTGGCCATCACGGATGACATCAATTGCGTCACGATGACACTACTCATTAGAAACGCCAGCAGACCGATACTGCCAACCAGAAACAAAAGCGTATCCAACTGCCACTGGTGGGGATGCTGATTCAGTTGCGGCACCTTGAACGAACTAACCTGAACACGATTCTGAGCCAACCACTCAACAAGCTGATTGGTATATTGGTCGATCTGCTGCTGAGAATTTCCATCCTCAAATTGAACCAGCAACCGACGATTAATTTCGAGGCCTGTCAGATCAGCGTATGTTTGCTGATCGGTGTAAGCATAAACAAAGTGATCCTGGGTCGCCGGTGCCTGACCCGGATCAAAGACGACACCCGTTACTTCTATTGACGATTCAACGCTACCGATTCTGATGCGCGACGATTGGCCTACCTGCAGGTTTGAAATCAATAATACGTTACGCTCCACCAGCAGTGAGCCAGGCGTTGGCGTTGACAAGCCAGATTGCGCAGCGATCCGCGCGATTGACTGCCTCTCGAAATCCCGCACGCCAAATAACCACATAGGTATCCAGTCATCAAGCCCGACTTCCATTCTGTGACGAGAAAAATCGCGGAATTCATATTTCGAAACGCTTGGCATCAAGGCAAGAGTCTCAATTCCGATCGCTGCAAATTGATCCGATATCAAAATGGCATGGGCAGGTTCCGTCTTCAAAAAGTTCTGGTTCAGATCCCTGCTGAGAATATAGTTGGTCAGGAAGACATTGCCAAAGCTCCAAAGCCCGAGGAACAAGGCAAAGAAGACCAGTGCGGTACGAGTTTTATCCGCTTGAAGGTCTCTCACAGCCTTGATAAATTTCGGTGACATGATACTTCCCCGTTTCTTAAATCAGTTGATCCAGGACGCTGGCTGTGTCGCTAGGCGGATACGATTCTTCCATCCTTCAACCTGACTAGCCGGTCGAAGGTGGACTCATAGCTGGTATCGTGTGTCACTATCAGGACCGTTTTCCCATTTCGTGACAGCCTTTCAAAGAGATTGATGATGTTCATGGAAGTCTCACTATCCAGGTTACCTGTCGGTTCGTCCGCAATGATGATGGGCGGATCGTTAACCAGGGCCCGGGCAATCGCCGCACGTTGCTGTTCTCCTCCAGAGAGCTGGGCGGGGAGTTTGTTTCCCAGATGTGCAATACCAACTTCGCCCAAGAGACCAATGATACGATCATTGCGTTCCTGGGCGGCAATTTTGTTGACGAAGTCCATTGGTAACAACAGATTCTCAACAATCGTCAGCGTAGGCATCAGTTGAAAAAATTGAAACACGATGCCGATGTTTTTGCCGCGCCAGGCACTTAGTGCGGACTCGTTCATGGATGCAAGTGTCTGGTTACCAATCGTGATCTCACCCCTGGTTGGATGATCAAGGCCCGCAATAAGATTGAGAAGCGTGGACTTGCCACTGCCTGACTTGCCCACAATACCGGCATACTCTCCCTCGCTGAAATCCAGGTTGACTGATTTAAGCGCATGAAATTCTCCTGCCGGCGAAGAGAAGCTTTTGTCTATCTCTCGTAACTGCAAAAATGAACCGGACATCGTTCTACTCCTTAGCACCCGCTATTTTTTTGTATTCTGGAATCAACTCTTCACTCCAGGTAACCAAAGTCGAAATCAGCATTGAGTACTGTTTGACGATCATTTTCGCCGGGAAACTTATCGACGACTGCGCCTCACGCTCATGTTCAACGATCCAGCCTTTCATGTTCTTCAATTCTTCTGTTAAATCGTGCAACATCCTGAGCGCCTGTTTTTTCTCTATCTTCTCCAGATTCCAGATAAACGTGTTAAATTCAATGAAGAAGGGTACGAAGTTCGAAGAATAATGCTCCATCAATTCAACTAGTCTCTTCTTTCCTTTTGCGTTGATGCTGTAAATCGTTTTTTCCGGAAGCCCGCTCTCTTTGATGGTTTTCCCGCGGAGATAGCCGTTCTGATGCATCCTTTTACAGCTCTTGTAAACCGCGGGATCACTTATCTTCAAGAGGCGTCTTATCTGCTTCTCAGAAATGTAATGGGTGACTTCATAAGCATTCATCGGTGCTTCCGACAAGATTCCCAAAATGATCAAATCGACTGTGGACATGTCTCCTCCCGTTCGCGGCTGGCATTTCTCCATAAGCTATAGCACTATATAGTATAGTACTATACTATATAGTAAAGCTAAATATTCCGCTTATTCAAACGATACATCCGTTTGCCAGGTCAAATTCGTGTTCCGATTTTACCTTCAGGAGGTGCAAGGTATCGATATGTTAGTATTTCTAGCTGACTTTTCACCTGGTCGTTTGCCCTGTCACTATGATGCGTTTCGTACGATTTCTCGATGCAGTCAATGAGCTGGTTGGCACTTCAATCGCCTGGTTAACCTTGGTGATGATGCTGGTAACCTGCAGTGTCGTCGTCGCCAGGTACGTCTTTAATCTCGGTTCAATCGCCCTGCAGGAATCGGTTATGTACCTGCACGGCATCGTGTTTATGCTAGGTATTGGTTATACCCTCAAGCATCAGGGGCATGTTCGGGTTGATATCTTCTACGCCAGATTTTCTACCAGGACCAGGGCCGCCATCGACTGTCTGGGTACACTGGTGTTTCTCTTTCCTCTTGGGCTATTTTTTCTAATCGGCAGCCTCAGCTATGTTTCATTCTCCTGGTCACTAACAGAAGGGTCAGCCCAGCCTGGCGGATTACCTGGCGTATTCGCCTTGAAAACGCTGATACCCATAATGGCATTTCTGCTGTTGCTTCAGGGGTTGGCGGAATTAGGCCGCTCGATTTCCATCCTGACAGGTTCCTCTCCGGAAACTGGTAGATTCGATCACTGATGAAGGAACTAGCCCGCTTGAAATCCGGCCCCTGGCGAGAACCCACTGGTCCTGACGGTCCAACCTGAGTGGTTCAATTCATACCCTTCATCATGTTCGCAGCCGTGTTCGCACTATTGCTGCTTGGTTATCCGGTAGCCATGACCCTGGCAGGAACTGCGCTTATCTCCGCGGCAATCGGTATAGCAACCGGCACATTTGAGCCTTCTTTTCTCATCGCAATGCCAAGCCGTTTGTTCGGTATCGTGACCAATCAGACCCTGATTGCAGTACCACTTTTTGTGCTAATGGGCGTGATCCTCGAGAAATCCAGAATTGCTGAAGACCTGCTCGATTCCATGAGTTCCCTGTTCGGTACATTGCCGGGAGGTCTCGGTCTGGCCGTGACATTTGTTGGCATGCTGATGGCTGCCAGTACCGGGATTGTTGGTGCGACGGTAGTGACCATGGGATTGATGGCATTGCCCAGCATGCTGAAGGCCAAATATGATCCAGCCCTGGCGGCCGGTACAATATGTGCAACAGGAACCCTGGGGCAAATCATTCCACCCTCGATCGCACTTGTACTCCTGGGGGACGTACTTTCTAACGCCTACCAACAGGCGCAGTTGAGCCAGGGAATTTATAGTCCGCGTACCGTATCAGTAGGAGATCTGTTCGCGGGAGCCATCATTCCCGGGCTGATGCTGGTGGTGATTTATGCGTTGTATATCTGGATTACTGCACTTACAAGACCGGAAAAAGCGCCTCCGGCAAGTGTCCGAGTGAACGATAGCTCCAGTATTTTCAGTAGCCTGGCGCCTCCGTTAATCCTTATCGTTTCGGTGTTGGGTTCCATCCTCGCGGGGATTGCGACACCCACGGAAGCTGCGGGAGTGGGCGCTATGGGCGCATTTTTGCTTGCGCTGACGAGGAAATCTCTGTCCATCGAAAAATTGAAAGCCGTTACCCGGACAACCACACAAACAACTTCCATGGTATTTTTTATCCTGATTGGCGCTTCACTGTTCTCGTTGGTTTTCAGGGGTTATGAAGGCGACGAACTGGTACGCAATCTTTTCCTGGATATGCCCGGGGGAATAGTGGGAGCCACCATCATCGTCATGCTGGTAATTTTCCTGCTGGGATTTGTCCTCGACTTTATTGAGATTACGTTTGTCGTGGTTCCGATCGTCGGCCCAGCGCTTATGGCGATGGGTCTTGACCCGGTTTGGCTTGGAGTCATGATCGCCATTAACCTGCAAACCTCTTTCCTGACCCCGCCATTCGGATTTGCCTTGTTTTACCTGCGTGGAGTAGCACCGCCGGAAGTATCGACAACTGCAATTTATCGCGGCGTCGTTCCCTTTATCATTATTCAACTGTTTGTGTTGTTGATCGTTGCATGGCAACCGAAACTCGCCACCTGGCTGCCGTCACTGCTTTACCACTAACTGCCACCCTCAACGAGTAACCTGGCATCGCTGTATGCACGCTCTGAGATTTTCTCGTATGCAATGACGTTTTTTCGAAACCGCGTATACGATTTAAATATCTTCTGGCTCAAAGGATCCTCATCTACAATCGAGGCTGTCATTTCCATCGAAATCTTTCCGAGCGCCTTGATAACATCGTCAGGTAATTTTCTTAACTCAACACCATGCTCATCTACCAATTCACGCAACGCCGCATTGTTCCGGGCTGTATATTCCGCCAGCAAATCGTTGTTAACGGTGAGGATCGCCGCTCTCAATATTTCCTGCAAATCTTCCGGCAATGAATCGTATGCGTCTTTGTTTATTATTGCCTCAAGCGTTGGGCCAGGTTCCTGCCAGCCAGGATAGTAGTAATATTTGGCGACCTGGTGTAGACCGAATGCGAGGTCGTTATAGGGGCCGACCCACTCTGTTGCGTCTATGACACCTGTTTGTAAACTGGTGAATATCTCACCGCCGGGCAGGTTGACCGCAGTCCCGCCAGCTTTGTTAAATACCTCACCACCGAGACCTGGTATGCGCATTTTCATGCCTTTGATATCTTCAAGAGAATTGATCTCCTTGTTGAACCAGCCCGCCATCTGCACGCCGGTGTTACCTGCAGCAAAAGGGACAAGGTTGTATCGGGCATACAGTTCCCGCCACAGCTCCATGCCGCCACCATGAAACAGCCAGCCGTTCATTTCCTGGGCGGTGAGGCCAAAGGGCACGGTTGTAAAAAACTGGGCGATGGGTATCTTTCCTTTCCAGTAGTAGGCAGCGCCATGTCCCATCTGCACAGCGCCCTGGGATACCGCTTCAAATACCTCGAGGGCGGGCACTATTTCACCCGCACCATAAACCTTGATGTCCAGCCTGCCATTGCTCATCTTACGAATCATATTTGCGATGGTCTCAGGTGCAACGCCCATCCCCGGCAAGTTCTTGGGCCAGGTGGTCACCATACGCCAGGAATAGGTTTGCGCGGGTCTAACCTTTGCTGTATCACCCTCAGCAATATCGTTGGCGGCTTCACCACAACCACTTAATATCATCAGGACAACTATCACTAGATACTTCATTTTCACTTTTTGTTCCTTCCTGTCAGGGCGAAATGCCCAATCTATTGTCGGTTTACCGCTGCCGAAACCTGTATTAGGGAACTGGCTCCAGCTTTGCGTAGGCTGTCATCAGCCACTTACTGCCTTCATCCACGAAATTAACCTGAACCCTGGCTTGCTTGCCTTCGCCTTCATAGTTCACCACCACCCCTTCCCCGAATTTAGCATGGGTCACGCGCTGACCCAGCTTCAGATCAGTGCCTTCTATTTCCAGATCTTTTCCTATGGTTGAGACTCGCGCTGACACTCGCATTGACCTGCCGGCGGGTCTCACCAGCGAATTTTGTGACCTGACTTCCTGTATCAGTTCCTGGGGAATCTCGCCAACAAACCTGGAAGGACGGTTATAGGTATCACTGCCATGCATCCGTCGGGTCTCAGCATAGGTCAGGTACAATTGCTTCATCGCCCTGGTTACACCCACGTAGCAAAGCCGTCGCTCCTCCTCCAGGCGCCCGGGTTCTTCGAGGGACATCCTGTGGGGAAACAATCCCTCTTCCATTCCTGCCAGGAAAACCAACGGAAATTCCAGTCCCTTGGCACTATGCATTGTCATCAGTTGAACACAATCCTGATTTGCATCACCCTGACCCTCGCCGGCTTCCAAAGCTGCATGATTAAGAAATTGCTCCAGCAGGGATAGCTCCACGGTTTCCGCGACTTCTTCAGGGGACTGCTCGCCAAAAACATCGTTATCAAAGACAAATACATCCTCGGGGTCAAAGGTTCTCGCGGCTGTTACCAACTCAGCCAGGTTCTCCAACCTCGCCTGCCCTCGTTCTCCTCGCTCCTTCTCGTAATAGGCTTTCAGCCCGGATTGTTCCACCACGATTTCCACGAGACCAGCTAAGTCGGTTCCCCGGGTCGTCTCATCCAGCGAATTAACGAGTCCGATTAAGTTACCCACCGCATTCCTACTCCTCGACGGCAGAGAATCTCCCTCAGCTATCGCACTTGCGGCTCGCCACATGGAGATATTTTTCGATCGCGCCAGTAGACGGATCTGGTCCACCGTGCGATCGCCAATACCCCGGGTCGGTGTATTAACTACTCTCTCAAACGCGGCGTCAGCATCCCGCCCAGCCAGAAGGCGCATATAGGCAAGTGCATTTCTAATCTCCGCTCTTTCAAAAAATCGTTGCCCGCCGTATATTCGATAGGGTAGTCGCGAACGTAACAATGCTTCTTCCAGGACTCTCGACTGCGCATTGGATCGATAGAGAACAGCTGCATCACAGAATCGATTACCTTCCCTGGACCATTGCTTAACGCATTCAATAATATACCGCGCCTCATCAATCTCGTTGTAACCCGCGTACAGTTTGATCAGATCCCCATCATTTCCATCCGTCCATAGCTCCTTGCCTAGTCTCCCTGCATTCTGCTTGATCAGTCCATTCGCGGCTTTGAGGATATTTCCAGTGGACCGGTAGTTCTGCTCCAGCCTGATGGTGCGAGCCTTCGGGAAGTCCTTCGTAAAACGCTGGATATTCTCTATTTTTGCCCCACGCCAGCCATAAATAGACTGGTCATCATCACCTACAACAGTAATGTTGTCCCTGTCGCCAGCGAGGACCTGAAGCCACGCGTATTGAATTGAATTCGTATCCTGGAATTCATCCACCAGCAATGTAGTGAACCTGTCCTGATAGTGTTGCAGCAAGCGCGAATTGTTCAGCCATAATTCATGGGCCCTAAGCAGTAATTCGGCAAAATCAACCATGCCGCCGCGTTCGCAAGCTTCTTCATAGGCCCGATAAACCTGCAGGTGGGTCTTGATATAAATATCACCATAGTCTTCGATATGTTTTGGTCGCAGACCTTCATCTTTCTGGTTATTGATGAACCAGGCCGCCTGTCTGGCGGGCCACTTTTTTTCATCCAGGTTGAGATTTTTCATCACCCGTTTAACAAGTCGCAATTGGTCATCCGCATCCAGGATCTGGAAATTCTGCTGCAAGCCTGCTTCCTGCCAATGCATGCGCAATAATCGGTGAGCGATGCTATGAAATGTGCCTACCCACATCCCACGTATTGGCATGGCCAGCAAGGACTCAATGCGACCTCGCATTTCTGCTGCGGCTCTATTGGTAAAGGTGACCGCAAGAATGCTGTAAGGCGACACACCCTCGGTTTGAATCAGCCAGGCTATACGATGAGTCAGCACTCTGGTTTTACCGCTACCGGCGCCTGCCAATATCAGCGCACTTCCCACAGGACCCGCAACGGCATCTCTTTGCGCTTCATTGAGTGAATCAAGGATATGGGAAACATCCATTGTCAGTGCATACACTCCATGGATGAAGTGGAATTTCTACCGTCCAGGGAATCGGAAAGTGGTTTGAACAGGGCGCGGGTCAAGAGCCTACTCGACAGTTACGGACTTGGCGAGATTGCGCGGTTGGTCTACATCCGTGCCTTTGAATACGGCTACATGGTAAGCCAACAGTTGCATGGGCACCACATAAACAAGTGGGGAAATAACCTGATGACAACTTGGTATTCGCAAGATCGTCGTTCCGGGTTCATCGGGAAAACGGCTGTCTTCATCCGCAAAAATAAACAGCTCTCCGCCCCGCGCCCTGACTTCCTGCAGATTTGATTTGAGCTTTTCCAGCAACTCATCACCGGGCGCGACCGCAACCACAGGCATGTCGTCGTCCACAAGCGCCAGCGGACCATGTTTCAGCTCACCCGCCGGGTAGCCCTCGGCGTGAATGTAGGAGATCTCTTTTAGCTTCAGTGCACCTTCCAGGGCGATGGGGTAATGGGTCCCCCTGCCTAAAAAGAGAGCATGGTTTTTTTCAACAAACCTCTGCGCGATATTTTCGATTTCAGCATCCAGCTTCAGAACCTTCTCCAGGACATCCGGTGCGCCAGATAAAGCTTTGACAAGCGCCTGTAATCCGGCCTCAGATGAATTATTGTGTTTAGCCAACGCGATAACCAGCAGTAACAGGTCTGCCAACTGGTTGGTAAATGCCTTGGTCGACGCAACACAAATCTCTATACCCGCTTCGGTCATCAGGCTGAAATCTGATTCCCGTACCAAGGAGCTGTCCGGCACATTACAAAGGCAAAGGCTGGCAAGGTAATGATTGTCAGTTGAATTTCGTAACGCAGCCAGTGTATCTGCCGTTTCACCCGATTGGGAGATGGTCACCAGCAATGTGTCCTTAAGAACGGCTACCTTCCTGTAACGCAGTTCGCTTGCGACCTCGACACTGCAGGGGATGTGGGCAATCTGTTCAAACCAGTACCGGGCGACCAGCCCCGTATAGAAACTGCTTCCGCAGGCCACGATCTGTACGGCTTTGACCTGACTGAATAGTTCCGCTGCCCCGGTCCCAAAGGCATTATCCAACACCTTGTGCCCGACGATTCGTCCTTGAAGTGTACGTCGGAGCGCATCAGGCTGATCAAAGATTTCCTTCAGCATAAAGTGGCGATAATTTCCCTTGTCACCAACCTCCAGTCCTTGGTCCAGCTTGACCGTCCGGCTTTCAATGGAAGCAGGATTGCGACCGAAAATAGAAACCTCTTTTGCTGAGAGCTCAACCACCTCTCCTTCTTCAAGAAAGATAAAGCGATCTGTCACCGGGCGCAGGGCCCGTGGGTCTGAGGCAAGAAAATTTTCACCAATTCCGAGTCCGACCACCAACGGGCTGCCCACCCTGGCAGCGACCAGTAAATCCGGGTAGCCGGTATGCTGCACGGCAATGGCGAAGGCCCCTTCAAGCATATCTAAAACACTGTTTACGCCGCCCCGAAAATCCCCGCACTTTTCTATCTCCCGGGCCAGAAGGTGGGCGATGACTTCTGTGTCTGTTTCAGAGACAAAGGAATATCCCTGGCTTTGCAACTTTGAACGGAGTTCCTCATGATTCTCGACAATACCGTTATGCACGACACTCACCTGGTCGCCGGAAACATGTGGATGGGCATTGCTCTCGGAAGGTTTACCGTGAGTCGCCCAGCGCGTGTGGGCAATGCCAACAAATCCTGAAGGCTTATGCTCCTCGCAAGCGCTACGCAGTTCACTGACCTTGCCAAGCCTGCGTACTCGCTGCAAACCATCGGCCTCTCCGAAAACAGTGAGCCCGGCTGAATCATATCCTCGATATTCGAGTCTCTGCAGGCCTTCCAGCAGAATATCCGTTACGTCCCTTTGAGTAACTGCAGCAACAATTCCACACATGGTGTTCGCCTATTCAGCGTTAGCTTGAAAAATTCGAGAGGGCATTATTTTTCTGATCTTTTTGCCGAAGGTCTTTGCCAGTGGCTGATAATTTTTTGTCTGCCACGACCAACAGCCAGCACATGGCATTCAACATCCCTGGTGATCGTTGAACCCGCGGCAATAGTCGAACCCTCACCGATGGTGACTGGCGCTACCAGCGATGCATTTGAACCAACGAAAACATTGTCCTCTATATGCGTCTCATGTTTACTCACGCCATCATAATTGCAGGTGATCGTCCCGGCACCGATGTTGACTGAAGTTCCGATGGTGGCATCCCCGAGATAGGCTAAATGACTCGCCTTGCTCCCCTCACCCAGGGTGCTCTTTTTCACCTCGACAAAATTTCCGATGGCCACTGCTTTTTTCAAGTGAGTTCCGGGACGAAGTCTTGCAAATGGACCGACACTGCAGTCTGCTTCTACAATCGCATCATCAATCACCGAATTCGGTTTGATCACAGTATTTTCTCCGATTTTACTGTCCTTGATGATGCAATTAGCCCCGATGGTCACACCATCTGCCAGTTCCACTTTCCCCTCAAGGATCACATTGATATCTATCACTATATCCTTGCCGGCAACCACTTCTCCCCTGAGGTCAAACCTGGACGGATCAACAATATGAACACCTTGCCGCATCAGGTTCCGCGCATTGCGCCCCTGGTGTTCTCTTTCCAATGAAGCCAGCTGTTCAAAAGTATTGATTCCTGTCACTTCCATCACCTCCGGGGTTTTATAGGCTGCCACCCTGCATCCAGCACCCGCTGCAATTGCGACGATATCCGTCAGCAGGTATTCCTTTTGGTCATTCTTGTTATCGAGGCTGGTCAACCATTGCTTTAGCAATGAGACCTTGGCCACCATGCTTCCGGTATTGATTTCCCGGATTACCTTCTGCTCGACGCTTGCATCGCGTTCTTCCACGATCGCGGTCAGGTTTCCCTGCGCATCTCTTATGATTCTTCCATAATCGCCGGGATCATCCACATCAACCGTCAACACACCAAGATCACAGTCCAGTTGCACCAGGGCGGTCAGTGTTTCAACCGAAATCAAGGGCGCATCACCGAGCAGTATGATCACCTTTGATGTGGCAGAGAAATATTCAGCTGCCTGCGCCACCGCATGACCTGTACCGAGTCTTTCTGTCTGCATTACCCAGTTCACATTTTTGGACTCAGCAAACGCGGCCTGAATGAGGTCTGAGCCCTCGCCGATGACTAGATGAATTTTTGCAGGTTCCAGCACATCGAGTGTGTCCAGAAGATGAGCCAGCAGTGGGCGCCCTGCCAGTCTTTGCATGACCTTGGGCCGACTTGAATGCATCCTGGTGCCCAGGCCAGCGGCAAGAATACAGACTTCAATGTTTTTGTCCGGCATGTACGGAGTTTACCTTTATATCGACTGTCCCCCTACACAAAAGGCACAGGACCCAAAAACGCCTGTGGCTGTTCTTACAGCGCCTGTGGCTGTTCTTGATAAAAACGCCAAGGGCCGTTCTTGATAAAAGCGCCTGGGCCTGGGTTGTTAAGGAACGTCAGATTAGGGTCGGTATGGTGCACCACTATTTCCGCCATAACCGCGTCAGAGTCGTACTCAAAATTTTGTTAACTTACAGCATGTTAACAAATTTTCTCCGTGCGCCTCTTCCTTGTTCTGACGAAAATATCCTGTTAATCAGACGTTCCTTAACAAAGTAAAAAAGGCGGCTAACGCCGCCTTATTCTACTGCTAGTCTCAAATTATCCCTTCCTGTCACGAAATTTGCGGATAGTGCGCAACATTGCCGCCTGTTCCTGCAGATCCAGGGAGACCCTGGCAAAGTCGACATCCGACTTCTGATCGACAAGTTCCCGTTCCGCCTTTTTCTGCGCTTCCAGTGCGGCGACCTCATCCAGGTCATCTGCCCGCAGCGCAGTGTCAGCCAGAATCGTAATCGACGTCGGTTGAACTTCAATATAACCGCCTGATGCAAAAAAGATCTCCTCTTCGCCACCCTCGAGTATCAAACGAATAGGCCCCGGCTTCACACCACTTAACAGTGCTGTATGCCCTGGTAAAATACCAAGTTCACCCATGGTCCCGGTCGCAATGACCATCTCGACTTGGCCTGAGAAAATCTCTTCCTCGGCGCTGACTATGCTGCAAAGTACTGTTGATGCCATAACAATTAATCCTCAGCTCTTTTTTTTAAGAGCCTTCAGCCGCTTTTCTAAAGAGTCTTCGCTTTTTCGACCGCCTGTTCAATGTTACCCACCATGCTGAACGCCGCTTCCGGCAAATCGTCGTATTCACCGTTGAGTATTCCCTTGAAGCTGCGAATGGTCTCCGTCAGCGGCACATAGACCCCCGGCTGGCCAGTAAAAACTTCTGCTACATGCATGGGCTGCGAGAAGAACTGGCTTACTTTTCGAGCCCGGTATACGGTCAGTTTATCTTCCTCCGATAATTCATCCATACCCAGAATCGCGATAATGTCCTTCAACTCCTTGTATTTCTGCAGAACACTCTGTACACCAAGGGCGACATCGTAGTGCTCTTCGCCTACAACAAGCGGGTCCAGCTGGCGAGAACTGGAGTCGAGAGGATCTACAGCCGGATAGATACCCAGTGAAGCAATATCCCTGGATAAGGTAACGGTTGAATCAAGGTGCGCAAATGTGGTTGCCGGTGATGGGTCGGTCAGGTCATCTGCCGGCACATAGACAGCCTGGATTGAGGTAATTGAACCGGATTTGGTGGTCGTAATCCGCTCCTGCAGGACGCCCATCTCCTCGGCAAGGGTCGGTTGATATCCCACTGCGGACGGCATACGACCGAGTAAGGCAGATACTTCAGTTCCCGCCAGGGTGTAGCGATAAATGTTGTCGATGAACAACAATACATCCCGGCCGTCATCCCGGAACTTCTCCGCCATGGTCAAACCGGACAAACCTACCCTGAGTCTATTTCCGGGCGGCTCATTCATCTGCCCAAACACCATGGCAATCTTGTCAATAACACCCGCTTCCTGCATTTCGTGGTAGAAGTCATTACCTTCCCGGGTTCTCTCTCCCACACCGGCAAATACTGATAGACCACTGTGCTCTCTCGCAATATTGTTGATCAGCTCAAGCATGGTGACTGTTTTACCCACGCCGGCACCACCGAACAGGCCGACCTTTCCGCCTTTGGCGAAAGGACAGATCAAATCAATAACCTTTACGCCGGTTTCCAGCAAATCTCGGCCACCGGATTGTTCTTCAAATGATGGTGGCTTGCGGTGAATTGGCATGCGCTCTGTTTCACCAATCGGTCCTTTCTCATCGATAGGATTACCCAGCACATCCATGATCCGGCCAAGTGTTGCCTCGCCCACTGGTACCGTGATGGGCGATCCCGTGTCGCTCACCTCGAGACCACGACGAAGACCGTCCGAGCTGCCCATGGCAATCGTTCTAACCACACCGTCACCCAGTTGTTGCTGTACTTCCAAGGTCAGATCATTGTCATCAATCGTCAGCGCGTCGTATATCCTGGGCACTTCTTCCCGGGGAAACTCCACATCAATAACCGCACCAATGATTTGTACGATACGTCCACTACCCATTACCTAATCCTCTTTACTTAATCTGACCATTGATGCTCGCTTAGACAGCCGCAGCACCACCGACTATTTCCGACAATTCCTGTGTAATCGCAGATTGTCTCGCTTTGTTCATGATGAGTTCCAGCTCATCTATCAAATCTCCCGCGTTATCCGTCGCGCTCTTCATGGCAATCATCTTCGCCGCTTGTTCACAGGCTACATTTTCAACCACGGCCTGGTACACCTGTGATTCCAGGAAACGCGTGATCAGCCCTTCAATCAACTGCCTGGCATCCGGTTCATAAATATAGTCCCAGCGATGTTTCAAACTGGATTCATCGATCGGTTCCAGGGGAATGAGCTGATTGATGGTTGGCGTTTGCGTCATGGTATTAACGAATACATTGTTTGCCAGGAAGATCTTGTCAACATTGCCTTCCTCAAACGCATCCAACATCACTTTAATACTGCCAATCAAATCACTTATAGCAGGTGTTTCGCTGACATGACTGCTTGCCGCCACGACATTGCCGCCATAACTTTTAAAAAATTGGACGCCCTTGTTGCCAATCAGGCAGAGATCAACTTCGACATCCTGATCTACCCACTTTTTAATATCCATGACAGTTGTTTTCAGCAGGTTGATATTCAGCCCGCCGCACAACCCCTTGTCTGTGGTAACAACGATGTAGCCAATTCGTTGAACCTCCCGTTCCACCATAAACTGGTGGTGATACTCCGGCGAGGCATTAGCCACATGGCTGATGACGGAACGAATATGTTGCGAGTAAGGACGACCACGGGCCATTCTTTCCTGGGCTTTTCGCATCTTGCTAGCCGCAACCATCTCCATTGCGCGGGTGATTTTCTGCGTATTCTTGATACTGCCGATTTGTTTTCTAAGTTCTTTGGCGTTCGCCATTACTTTTTCCCTGTAACGATCCGGTTTACCAGGTTTGTGTCGACTTGAAGGTATCCAGCGCCTTCTTCATGGTTCCCACTATTTCATCAGTGAAGGCACCTTGCTCATTAACCTCGTTCATAAAATCGGTATGCTCAGAATTCATGTAGCTGACAAGCGCAGATTCAAAGTCCAGCACCTTGTCAACTTCCACATCTTCAAGCAGCCCTTCGTTCGCGGCAAAAAGGACGACCCCCATTTCAGCGACAGACATGGGCGCATACTGCTTCTGTTTCATCAACTCATTAATCCGCTCACCGTGGGCGAGCTGACGCCTGGTGGCTTCATCAAGGTCGGATGCAAACTGGGAGAACGCGGCCAGCTCCCTGTACTGGGCTAACGCCAGTTTGATGCCGCCTGAGATCTTGGACATAAACTTGACCTGTGCATCCCCGCCTACACGGGACACTGATATACCCGGATTCATCGCAGGTCGTTCCCCCGCGTTGAATTTGTCCGTTTCCAGGAAAATCTGGCCATCAGTAATAGAAATGACGTTGGTGGGTACGAATGCAGAAACATCGCCCGCTTGTGTTTCAATGATCGGCAACGCGGTCAGGGACCCTGTTTTTCCTTTAACTTTGCCGCCAGTCTCCTTCTCTACGTAGGCAGCATTCACCCTGGCTGCCCGCTCAAGAAGACGGGAATGCAGGTAAAATACATCACCCGGATAAGCCTCCCGACCCGGGGGACGACGCAATAGCAACGAAATCTGTCGATACGCCCACGCCTGCTTTGTGAGGTCATCATAAATAATCAACGCGTCCTCACCGCGGTCGCGAAAATACTCACCCATTGCACAACCGGAGTAGGGAGAAATATATTGCATTGGCGCTGGATCTGCCGCACCGGCGATAACAACAATGGTATTTTCCATGGCGCCATGTTCTTCAAGGGTGCGTACGACGTTGGCAACGGATGAAAACTTCTGGCCAATAGCAACGTATATACACTTAATGCCTGAATCTTTCTGGTTAATAATCGTGTCAATTGCAATCGCGGTTTTACCCGTCTGGCGATCACCAATAATGAGTTCTCGCTGACCGCGCCCAACCGGGATCATCGAGTCAATACACTTGAGCCCTGTTTGTACCGGCTGATCCACGTGTTGCCGGGCAATGACACCCGGCGCAACCTTCTCAACCGCGGATGAGCTTGACGCATTCAGCGGGCCCTTACCATCAATGGGAGTGCCCAGGGCGTCGACAACCCGCCCAAGCAGTTCAGGCCCGGTCGGTACCTCAAGAATTCTGCCGGTACACCTGACCGTTTGCCCCTCCCTGAGAGACTTGTAATCACCCAGCACCACAGCGCCAACGGAATCTCTATTCAGGTTCAGCGCGAAGCCAAAAAGATTGTCTGGAAACTCGATCATTTCCTGGTTTTTCACATCAGCCAGCCCGTGGATACGTACGATACCGTCCGCGACACTAACGATCGTACCTTCGTTACGAGCTTCAGAAGAGACATCAAGCTTTTCGATTCGTTGCTTGATAATCTCACTGATTTCGGAAGGATTCAGTTGTTGCATGTACTGTTCCTCAAGGAAAAGTTAAATATTCCAATTAAAAGTTTCAAAATTTATCTTTTTCATTACTAAACAAGGGCATTGGATAACTTCTGTAACTTACCGCGCACAGAATCATCAATGACCGTATCTTCTGCTTTGATCACAACCCCGCCCAGTAAACTCGGATCAACGCTGGTCTGCAGGTTGATTTCCCGCTGCAGCATTTTCTGCAGCGCTTCTGACAAAGTGGTTTTTTCACTATCAGTCACTTCGAAAGCACTGGTAACTTCCACGTCCATCGTTTTTTCGTGATTTGCCTTTAGAAGTTCAAACATGCCAACAATATTGGGCAGAAGTTCAATCCGCCCGTAACCGGAAAGCACCGTGACAAAATTTTGCGCCGCCTCTGAAAGTTCATCTCCAAGCACTGCAATCAGTAATTTGGCTTCTTCAGTACCAGAAAGCATTGGATCGTCCAGTGCTTCCTGCACGATTTTTTCGCTCGAGGCGGCCGCAAGAAGCGCTAACATTTTTGACCATGCCTGCAATCCTTGATCCTGATCGAGCGCATAGGAAAATGCTGCTCTTGCGTAGGGTCTGGCAATTGTTGCGAGTTCTGCTTCCGCCATCTTCCAGTGTCCTTACAACTCCGCTGCTAACCGGTTCAACATTTCGCTGTGAACTTCACGATCAATATTGGATTGCAGAATTTTCTCGGCGCCTTCGACAGCGAGTTCGCCCACGCGCGAGCGCAATTCTTCCCTAGCTCGACTGATTTCCTGGCTGATCTCCGCCTGCGCCCCATGAATAATACGGTCCGCCTCTTCCTTGCCCTGGCCTTTTGCTTCTTCGACAATTTGAGTAGCGCGGTTTCTGGCCTGAACTATCAATTCAGCAGCTTGTTTCTTGGCTTCATCAAGCTCACCAGATGCAGACTCGTTTGCCTGAGCCAATTTTTTTTCTGCTGCCGCTGCATAATCGAGCCCCTGGGCTATCTTCGTCTGGCGCTCTCGCATAGCTTCTGTCAAAACCGGCCAGATAAACTTCATGCAGAAGAGCACAAACATAACGAATGAGATCAACTGACCAAGCATCGTAAGGTTAATATTCACTGTTCACACCCCGGTTCGCCTTAATAAATCTGTTAACGGGTCGCCTTCAAACCTAAAGGGCGAAAATCATGTACAGCGATATCCCGACAGCAATCATGGGTACCGCGTCAACCAGCGCCAGGGAAATAAACAATTGTGTCATCAACAGGGGTTGTAATTCCGGTTGCCTGGCTACCCCTTCAAGGTACTTTCCTGCCAGTATCCCAATACCCAAACTACTGCCGATGGCGCCGAACCCCATCAATAGGGCGCCAGCCAGATAGATAAGTGATTGTTCCATTTTATACTCCTGCGGTTAATCGTTTCTATGGTCGAGTTTTAGTGTTCACCCGTATCGTGCGCCTGGGTCAGATAGACAATAGTCAGGATCATGAAGACGAATGCCTGTAAACAAATTATCAAAATGTGAAAGATCGCCCAGGGTAATGACAATGCCCATTGCACATAAAACGGCAGCAAGGCGATCAGGATAAAAATCATTTCCCCCGCATACAAGTTACCAAACAGGCGCAATCCTTGTGAAAGCGGTTTAGCAATCATGTCTACGAGCTCAAGAATCAGGTTAACCCAGTACATGCTCCAGTGGGGAATCGGATGAGTAAATAGTCCGGCGCCAAATTTGATTGGACCCTTTATCTTGAAGTTATAGTAAATTACCAACACGAACACACCAAATGACATCCCCAGGGTAACGTTGGGGTCAGTGGTAGGAACAACTTTAAAATAGGGAACCCCTGCCAGCTGCGCCGCATAAGGGATAAAGTCAACGGGAACCAGATCCATCAGATTCATCAGGAACACCCAGATCAGAATCGTCAGTGACAAAGGACCGATGATCGGGTTAGGCCGATTACCAAAAACCTGAGTCACATTGTTCTCGACAAACTCAACGGAAATCTCGCAAAAATTTTGTAGCGTACCGGGAACGCCCGTTGTGACCTTTCGGGCCGCCATAAAAAAAACAAGTATAAAAACGAACCCCAGCGTGAGGGACCAGAACATGGTATCTACATTGATCGCCCAGACTCCCATTTCAGCGATATCTTCACTGCCATGGGCAAATCCCCAGTGACCGTCTTCAAACCGGCCATAGGTGAGATTAGTCAGGTGATGTTGAATATATTCTTCTGATGTAAGCGTGTCGCCTGCCATATTCTCTTTGTAGTCCTTATTTTGCTTTTCTTAACCGTTTTTTCCTGCCTTTGCCCTGCGCAGGCGGTTTGCTTCTATCAAAGGTACTGCAACATAAACCAGCTGCAATCCAATAAACACGCCGAAAAAAAACAGGACTTCAAGCGTTTTTACCAGTTTAAACGTGGCGATAAACAACATCACACTCAACGTCCACTTTCTCAATACACTACTAATAACTGGGCGCATTCCTGTGTCAGCCAGCAATATATCTTGCCGATCTCTTTTTACGACTACCACCCTTGCTGCCAAATAGCCTGGAACAAAACAAACAAGCCCGCCGAGTAGCGCCGAATACGCCGCCGCTAAACTAAAAAACAGGCAGATCCCGGCGATAAAAACGGTCGCAACTGCCTGCGTGACGATTATTCGGTTGAGCGGTGGCTCAATGTCCAAAAATATCCCAAAACGCACAGGAATAAAGCCTATACCACCCACTTTCGCGGCTGCTGAGTATAGAGATTAAAGGTTGGCCGTTCAACTTGACGACACACTAATTTACCCCCTTAATCCAAATCTCCAAACCGTCCGAGAATCCCGTCCAGTTCATCGAGGCTGTTGTAACTGATCGTCAACTTACCACTCCCTTTTACGCTGTGCCTGATTGATACCGTTTGTCCCAGCTTCCGGGATAGCCGTTCTTCCAAACGCCGGGTGTCAGTATCCACCCCCTGTTTCAATTTTTTCGAACCGGCCCTATCTTTCGCCAGTAATTTCCTCACCAGTGCTTCTGCCCGACGTACATTGAGATGCCTGCTCACTATTTCACCGGCAGCCTTGTCCTGGCGCGCATCATCAAGGCTCAGCAAGGCCCGGGCGTGCCCCATCTCAATTTCTCCGGATGTCAACAGGCGAACGACGCCGGGGCTCAAATTCGCCAGGCGTAGCATATTCGTCACTGCCGTTCTGCTTTTCCCCACGGCCTCGGCGACCTGCTGGTGGGTCAGATCGAATTCCCTAACCAGCTGTTGCAGCGCCAGGGATTCTTCCCAGGGATTCAGGTCTTCCCTCTGAATATTTTCGATCAGCGACACCACCACTGCCGCCTGATCATCCAGGTGTCTTATAATGGCCGGGATTTTTTCAAGCTCTGCCAGCTGGGCCGCTCGCCAGCGGCGTTCACCCGCCACGATCTCATACCGGTCATCGCCAATTGAACGTAACACGATCGGTTGCATGACGCCCTGGGACCTGATCGAACTGGCAAGTTCATTCAGACCCTCCTTATCAAAACCTTTGCGAGGCTGGTATCTTCCAGGGCGTATCCATTCGAGGGGTATCTCGTGAAGCAGTTGCGGCGCACCGTCACCGGGTTTCGCCTTCGGTCCAAGAAGTGCGTCCAGACCCCTGCCCAATCCTCTTTTTTTTGCCGCCATTTCAGACTCCTTCGACACTTATCTCGCGACGACGTACAACCTCACCTGCCAATGCCAGATAAGACAGGGCGCCTTTTGACTGTTTATCATAATAAAGGATCGGAACGCCATAACTTGGCGCTTCGGCAAGACGAACATTTCGCGGAATGACAGTCCTGTAGACCTTGTCGCCAAAATGTTTCGTCAGTTGCGCGGATACATCCCGGGTCAAGCTGTTTCTTGGATCGTACATGGTCCGAATAATGCCCTCAATGTACAAACCCGGGTTTAACTGTGAAGTGATTCTGCCAATGGTATTGATCAAATCAGATAATCCTTCAAGTGCATAGTACTCACATTGCATCGGGATCACGACACCATCGGCCGCCACCAGGGCATTCACCGTCAACAGACTCAAGGACGGAGGACAGTCAATAATGATGAAATCGTACCCATGCTTGATTTCATCAATAGCTTTCTTCAGGCAATATTCTCTCTCCGGCATATCAAGCAATTCAATTTCGGCCCCGGTTAGCTCGTTGTTCGCGGCAAGCAAATGATAGCCGGCAGCTTCAGCATCGATCATGGCCTCGTCTGCTGACATTAAACCAACCAGGACCTCATACACTGAGTTTTCCACGTCACGCTTGTCTATACCGCTGCCCATGGTGGCATTCCCCTGTGGGTCCAGGTCCAGCAGCAGTACTTTCCTCTTCATTGCCGCCAGGGACGCAGCCAGGTTAACGCTGGTCGTTGTCTTGCCGACGCCGCCCTTCTGATTCGTTACCGCGAGTACCACCCCCATCAGGTATTTTCCCGAAGTTTAAGTTCCACCAAGCAACGTTCTGCATCCAGTAAAGGTACCGAAATAGGGATCACCTGGTTTACCAGTAGTCTTGAGCCCGGCTCCAGCGTGGAGTCCTGTCGATGTTTGCCTTTCATGGCGAGAACGTTACCTTGATTGCGAACCAGATGTGAGACCTTTCCCGCGATATTTTCCAGGGGTGCAAAAGCCCGGCACAGCACATGGTCAAATTGCTGTTCTTTGTACTGTTCCACCCTGCACTGAACGACCGCCACGTTGCCCAGTTCCAGATCAATCGCCACCTGCGTCATGAAACGTGTTTTCTTTCCGCTGGAGTCCAGCAGCATAAAGTCTTTGCCTGGGTAGAGCAGCGCCAGCGGAATCCCAGGCAAACCAGCGCCACTGCCAACATCAATAATCCGGGAGCCTGTAAGATAAGGCGCTATCGACAGTGAATCGAAAAGGTGTTGCACCACCATATCCTCTGGCGCCCGAATTGAGGTCAGGCTATATATTTTATTCCACCGGCTGAGCTGCTCGATAAATGCGGTTGATTTTTCGATCAATTCGTCATCAGTGGGAAAAGGAAATTGGCTCAGCCCCGCTCGAATCAGGTCGACAATCCGCATCAAGCCGACTTAAGTGACCTGGATCTACCCTGCTTTTTACCAACAGCCGAAAAGTCCTGTTTCTTCAGGTAAATGAGTAACAGCGAGACTGCAACGGGGGTGACGCCTGAAATTCTTCCAGCCTGGCCAATTGTCCCGGGTCTTACCGTCTCCAGTTTCTCGCACACTTCATTCGATAAGCCGCGAATAGAGCGGTATTCGATCACATCGGGTATCCGCATTTCCTGCTGTGCAGCGATGCGATCTATTTCTTCTTGCTGTCTCGAAATATAACCCTCATATTTACAATCGATCTCAATTTGCTCATTGACTTCCTTGTTGACAAAAGGAAGCCTGGCTGCCTGGATCAGGCTATCTACAGTAACCTTAGGGCGCTTGAGCAGTTCAATCAGGCTATATTCCCGACTTATTTCCTGGCCCAACACAGCCTCGATAGCAGTGTCACCCGGATGTACATAGGTTTCGTTCAATATCTGTGCATGGCTGCTGATGGCGTCGCGCTTCTCGCAATATCGTCGCCATCGCACTTCATCTACCAACCCCAGTTTTCTTCCCTGCTCGGTCAACCGCCTGTCGGCATTGTCCTGGCGTAATATCAGCCGGTACTCAGCGCGGCTGGTAAACATGCGATAGGGCTCCGTTGTGCCCATCGTAATCAGATCATCCACCAGCACCCCCATATACGCCTCATTCCTTCGCGGACACCAGGCGTCGTCACCGCGGGCGGCCCTGGCTGCATTGATTCCAGCGATCAGGCCTTGTGCGGCAGCCTCTTCGTATCCGGTTGTACCGTTGATCTGGCCGGCGAAATACAAACCTGAAAGATGCCGGGTTTCTAGGGAATTCTTCAAATCCCTGGGTTCGAAGAAATCGTACTCAATGGCGTAACCCGGCCTGGTAATGTGAGCCACCTCGAAGCCCTTGATGCTTCTTACGAATTGCTGCTGCACATCGAACGGCAAACTGGTGGAAATACCATTGGGATAGATTTCTACCGTATCGAGCCCTTCAGGTTCAATAAAAATCTGGTGCGACGACTTGTCGTCAAATCGCACGATCTTGTCTTCAATTGAAGGGCAATAGCGCGGACCAACGCCATCAATTTTGCCCGTATACAAGGGGGAACGGTCCAGGCCTGCCCGAATCAGATCGTGGGTATTCTCGTTGGTGTGGGTGATAAAACAGGAAACCTGACGCGGATGATCTTTGTTCGAGGACAGATAGGACATGACGGGTCGAGGTTCATCACCAGGCTGTTCTTCAAGGAATGAAAAGTCAACGGTGTTGCCATCAATCCGCGGCGGGGTCCCGGTTTTCAGACGACCCACGGAAAACGGTAATTCCCGGAGACGATCTGCCAGTCGATTTGACGCCGCATCTCCAGCACGACCGCCCTGTCGCTTGTCCATGCCCACATGGATAATCCCGCCCAGGAACGTCCCGACGGTAAGCACGATGGAAGTCGCCGCAAATCGCAATCCCATATCAGTCACCACCCCGGTGACCCGTTCATCCTGAACAATCAGATCGTCCACTGATTGCTGGAAAATCTTCAGGTTTGGCTGATTTTCCAGGGTGCGACGAATATAAGCCCGGTACAGCTGCCGGTCAGCCTGCGCTCTCGTTGCCCTGACAGCCGGTCCTTTGCGTCTATTGAGCACACGAAAGTGTATTCCGGCATAATCAGCTGCCAGCGCCATAACGCCCCCAAGGGCATCAATTTCCTTCACCAGGTGACTCTTGCCGATGCCCCCGATGGCCGGGTTGCAAGACATCTGGCCAAGTGTCTCAATGTTCTGTGTCACCAATAGAGTACTGGCACCACTGCGGGCAGCCGCCAGTGCAGCCTCGGTACCGGCATGGCCTCCACCGATGACAATAACGTCAAATTTAGTTGCGCTGACCATAATCAACAATGCCCCATTCGAGCAATAGTGTCCTGTTATTTTATAGTAAAAGACGGGAACGCAAGTATACGACTGGGATCATTAATGTCCATGCAAGTAGTTGCACGAATCGTTTTTCACGATCGCTAACCGCTTTTCCTATTTACCAATACAAAAACTGGAAAATATCCTGCCCAGCAGGTCGTCACTGGTAACAATTCCCGTAATTTCACCAAGTGCCTGCTGGCTTAGTTTCAATTCTTCAGCCAGCAGCTCACCCGCCTTCTCAATGATCAGACGCTGGCGGCCAGTTTCCACCGATTCCCTGGCTCGTGCCAACGCGTCCAGATGGCGGGCCCTTGCGAGAAAAGTCCCTTCCTCAACCACAACGTAACCTAAGGCCTGTTTCAGATGCTCCCGCAGCTGGTCAATTCCCTCCCCTGTTTTCGCCGACACAGGGATCCAGTTGTCAGGGATGTCCTCAAGTTCCTGTTGCCAGTCAGGATTCAGGTCTATCTTGTTCAATACCACGGTCACTGGTATTTCCGAGGATACTTCCCCGAGTAATTCACCAACCTTGTGTTTTATTTCTCCTTTGGTGGAAAAACAATCAACAATCAGCAGCACTCGGTCCGCGTTTTTTATTTCGTTTTGAGCACGCCTGACGCCTTCCCTTTCTATCACATCACCCGGGGTTCGAAGCCCGGCTGTATCAATGAGGCGCAGAGGCAATCCATCCAGATGAATATAATCATCGATAACATCCCTGGTGGTACCCGCGATTTCAGTGACGATAGACAGATCTTTGCCTGTGAGCACATTCATCAGGCTGGACTTACCCGCATTGGGACGACCTGCCAGAACCAGGCTCACCCCCTCTCTCAACAGCGCACCCTGAGTAGCTTTCCTGGTCACCTTGTCAAATTCCGCAAGAATGCTATCCAGCATTCCTTCTACTTTCTCATCGGCGAGAAAGTCGATCTCTTCCTCAGGAAAATCAATGGCTGCTTCCACGTATATTCGGAGTGACGTCAATTTTTCAGTCAAGGCTCTTACCAGACCTGAAAATTCACCCTGCATGGAGCGAACCGCGCTTTTCGCCGCCGCACTGCTGGCACTGTCTATCAGATCTGCAATGGCTTCCGCCTGGGAAAGATCGATCTTGTTGTTTAAAAAAGCGCGTTCTGTGAATTCACCCGGCGCTGCTATCCTTGCTCCAAGTTGCACACACCTGTCCAGCAACATTGCCATCACAACAGGTCCTCCATGACCCTGTAATTCAAGGACAGGTTCCCCGGTAAAGGAAGCAGGTTCTACAAAATAAATCGCCAGACCCTTATCTATAACAGAACCGTCTGCATCAAGGAAGCTGGTATAGGAAGCAAATCTTGGTTTCGGTAACGAGCCTGTAATGGCGCGGCAGATAATCGGAACACGATCACCCGAAACTCTAATTACTCCTATTCCCCCTTTCCCTGACGGTGTAGCCCTGGCCGCTATCGTGTCTTTGAAAACAGGAGGCTGATCACTCATCACTACCCGACCTTTAACTACCCTTTTCAATCTGCCGTGTTACAAACCACTGCTGCATTATCGAAAGTATGTTGTTAACCAACCAGTAAAGAACCAATCCGGAAGGGAACCAAAGGAAGAAAAAAGTAAACATGATAGGCATCATTTTAAATACCTTGGCCTGCATAGGATCTGGTGGTTCAGGTTGGAGCATTTGAGTCAGGTACATTGAAATACCCATCAAAATCGGTAAAACGAAATATGGATCCATGACTGACAGGTCTTCAATCCATAACATAAAAGGTGCCTGGCGCAACTCAACGCTTTCCATTAATGTCCAATATAGTGCAAGAAACACCGGCATCTGCAGTAAAATCGGAAAACAGCCTCCCAACGGATTTGCGCCTTCCTTTTTGTACAGTTCCATCATTGCTTGTGAAAATTTCTGCTTGTCGTCGCCATATCTTTCTTTTAAGCGCGTCATTTCAGGTTGCAGTTTGCGCATCTTCGCCATCGACTTAAAACTTGCTGCAGACAACGGAAACAACAAGGTTTTCACGATAATAGTAAGCAAAATAATCGCCACACCCCAGTTGTTAAAATACCCGTGAATAAGGGTCAGCAAATAAAATAACGGCTGTGCTAGCCACCAGAGAAAGCCGTAATCCACAGTAAGATTAAGGCCTTCAGCGATTTGTTCCAATCTGTACTGATCCTTTGGCCCAGCATAATACTGCGCCCCAATTTGTCTTGAAGTATTTACCGGTATATTCACCAGAGCGGACGTGAAACCGAGCAAATAAATATCCTGATTGGCAAGCTTTCTTACCCTATAAGTCACATTTTCTTCGCTGTCCGGTATCCATGCACTAACGAAATAATGTTGTACCATGGCGATATAACCACCAACAATCTTCGCCTTATAAGCCTCGTCAGTAATATCATCGAAACTCAGCTTTTTATAAAGTTCATCGTTAGATCGGGTAGCCGCACCCACAAACGGCTTTAAGCCCATGCTGTTTCCATTAATATCATGTGGATCCTGCCCATCCCTTTTTATCTGAGAAAAGAAGGCGATCTGTAATTCACTCTGAGATTGGTTTTCAACGAGATAACTGACGTCGACAAGGTAATCCCCTTTCCGAAACACAAACTGTTTAGTAATATTAACGCCCGATTCTGAACGATAGAACAGATCCACGTTGAGTAATTCACCATCATCGAGATCGTAGCGTTTAAATTGAGAAGTAAATAAAGGTCGGTCACCCGACTTATCTATTCCGTCAGGACCGATAAGACCGCTCTGGGCAGAGTATGAATTTCTCGGATCAACGAGAAGAAAAGGTATATCCGGCGTATCAAGCATTGCGGGATACGCTGGCAATGCAACACGAACGATATCGCCTCCAAGTAAATCTATTGTAATATCCAGGACGTCCGTTCTAACGACAACGTAATGGTTCTTGGTCGGTTTCCTGAAAGTTTCTACCTGTACGACCTGTGAATCAAGCTGCGGCACAACATCAGGAACATCGTTAGAAGTTAACGCTTGCGGCATGTCATCTAAAACATTAGGATAGTCCGTGGTCTGGCTCAGGAACCCTTGCTCGGAAAGATCAATTTTCCCGCTGTAATCTTCATTCCAGGCGAGCACTAGTAAATACGCGGTGACCGCGAGTCCAAACAAAATTATTATTCGCTGAATATCCATCATTTCTCTTGGTCCTGGTAAACACTGACCGGTACCAGATCGACCCCACCCGGGTTAAAAGGGTGACATTTACACAGGCGCTTCACCGCCAACTTGGATCCTTGGAGCGATCCAAATCTTTCAATTGATTCAAAAGCGTAGTTTGAACAGCTGGGGTAAAATCGGCATTTTTGCCCCAGAAAACCGCTAAGGGTGGCCTGGTAGAGCCATATCAGCTTTAGCAGAACAGCCTTCATGATGTAGTAATGTTCTCCTTGCGAGACCTGTTTATGATTGACGAAAATGAGTTTGATAAAACTTCACTGAGCAGGTGCTTAGACAAGACGTTGGCCCCGGGCCGAGTCAGCACCACAAAGTCCAGCGATGCCAATGGTGTTTTTCTAAAGACTTCCCTGATCAGTCTCTTGAATCGGTTTCTTTTCACCGCACCCGGTGTGACTCGTTTTCGAACGACCATACCCAATCTGTTGTGCTTCACATTATTCCTGCGGGCGAGTAAAAGAAATTCCGGTTTGCTTATCCGGTACTGGTTACACTTGAAAACAGCGTCAAATTCTTCGGATTTTTGTAATCTCTTCGCAGCGGGAAAACCCTGGTCGGCCATTAGACATGCCCGGTAG
>JACZXW010000014.1 GCA_022571415.1 Pseudomonadota bacterium | reverse complement strand
AACCCACGTGGTCTGAGGCAAGTAAAAAGCCCGCTATGTGCCCTAAGCCGACGCGGCACAGCTCTACTTCTATGATTTTTACTAGTACTACTGCGGCGCTTCCGTTTGTCCGGTTCCTATAAACATCTCAATTGTGTTGATGTACTCCTCAGCTTGATCGGATTTCATTGTCAAGTAATGACAATCACCAACCATAGGCTTCAGCTGATCATCTTGTATTTCAGCGGCTAAATTGAGGCTGTTCTGAAATGGTATCATCTGATCATCTTCTGCATGGAGTATGAGGGTGGGTATGCTGATCTGCCTGGCCAAATCAAAGCCCTGATCACGCTCCATCAAAGAACGGTAGTAGGCCGTCGCAGTTTCCTGGCTCGCTGAAGATCTCTGTAGCTCCATCAAATAATCTATCATTTCCTGTGAAGCCGTTAGTCCAACGAAAAGATCAGCAAACAACTTACGGTAACTTGCCTTACCCCATCCGGCCTCAATCATACTTAACTGAGCCTTGGCAATCTTGCCTCTCTCAGCGTCCTCTTTTCTCATATCCCAGACAGCAGATCCGTACAATATGAGATGAGTAACTCGATCAGGATGTTTAAAGGCATAACGCAGTGCCGTACGCGAACCCTCAGAGAGTCCAAACAAAGTGAACTTGTCGAGCTCTGCAGCATCCACTGTTGCTTCGAGATCACTTAGTCGCGTCTCTGCAGAAAATTCGATAGCCGCCTCCGATAGACCCATGCCACGACCGTCATATCTTATGAGCCTGTGTTGTCGCGAAAGTCGCTGCCAAAAACTTCGCCCCAGAGGAGAAGCCCATTCAGTCCCAAGATGGGTAAACCACCCCATGGTGCGGACTATCGGCACTCCTTCTCCGCTTTCCGCATAAGCAATGCGCACTCCATCAGCTGTTCGACAGTAGCGAATTTTCTGATCCAAAGATGATTCTAAAGCTGAGGTAGTCGTGCCTGCCGCCAAAGAAGGTCCTGTGTCTGAGACGATTGTTCCTCCCGTCGCTGACTTGGAATCTTGCAAGCTATTCCCGATCCTGTTCTCTCCGAGGCCCACCAATTCAGCGATCCCATCAATCACGGATTCCAATTGCCCCGTTTGTCGAGGCCAATCAATCATTTTCGCAGTTTGCGAAATACGATAGGCAAGGGGAGGCTTGACATCATCAATGAGTAGAGGAACCAGTATTTCTCTCTCAAGTCCTTCATGTGCTTCTGTTCTCACCCATTGGGACTTGATCGAGAGACGTGACCAGACGACCACAACACAACGGGCTTCATCCAAGGCTGCTTCTATTTTATCTTCATAACTAGGACCTGCGACTAATTCTCTATCCCACCAGACGCTCCAGCCCTGTTCCTCAAAGGCTGTAACTAACGGTCGTACGCGCTCCAAGTCTTCAGAGGCATAGGATATAAATAGGTCAGTCATAATCCTTTTATACTATAGAGAATGGTTTGGTGGTGCAAAACTTCAAATTACACAGAATAACCAGTGGCCGCAGTTGGCCGTTAGCGGCAAGATTCAGATGGTAGTTGAAACGCCGCTATCCTCAGCAAAGCGGACCGAACCACCGAAGCGAATGGCTTCAACTGCATGCTAGGTGTCGAACATCGTAAGGTTCTTACTTTCGCACCACTTCCAAATTCTGATGGAGGGATCAACACCGATTGCAACCAACCAGGGAAACCTCCTCCGCGTAAACTGTTCTGCGCTTTCAGTGGCCTTAATGTCAAATTAAACAGCAACAACCTTATTTGCACAGGGACCTTTCTCGGTCTGACCTACTTCGAACTCAACAGCCTGGCCGTCATTCAAAGTTGCATATTCACCCCCCGTTTGAATTTCTGAATGATGAACAAACAAATCTTTACCGCCATCTTCTGGAGTAATAAAACCGAAACCTTTATCTGCATTAAACCACTTAACTGTACCCTTGCTCATAACTCTACTCACCGTTGGTGAAAAAAATAATTCTGTTTTTGCTATCACCATTACAAAATCAGAACTCGAATCTAGTGGAGCACAGGACACGGTATTAAATGGAACATTGGCCACCTATCCTGTAAGAATGTGGACATATTTCCACATATCCCTGAAAGTAATGCAACAGCTGGACGTCTCCTTCTGGCCGATTCCAGAAGTAGCCATTCCAGAAAGCTGAGTTAGATATTGACCGCTTTACCAAACCATAGCCGACATTGGGTGGAGAAGCGTTCGATTTTGTTTCTGGGTCAATTCCGCCATTGTGTTTAATTCGAGTATTATCCACCTCTAAATTGATACAAGAGAATTTTGATGGCAAAAACTAATTACACGTTTGAGAAACGGCAGAAAGAGATTGCTAAAAAGAAAAAAAAGAAAGAAAAACGCTTGAGGAAAATGGGTAAGGGTACTGAAGAAGATCAAGTCGAACTAAATCCTTTAGTTGAAGATAAAAATACGTCTATCGATAATAGTGAATAATCACACGGATTACGCAAACTTGGACTTTCCTCAGCCCCTAATCCTTTTGACTTGCCATGTCAGCTTCTGGCCCTGAGTCATTTTACAACTGATTTATTAAGCAGCCTTTGCCATCAGGGGTGACCCGCGGCGTTCTAATGCTTTCAAGTAAGTAGCCTCATCATAACGAGTTCTGGTCTGCCAACAACGGTAGAGGATGCGGATCCACTTGAATGCAAGTGCCCTCAATGCAGATTGATGAGCACTGCCTTTCTCACGCTGTTGACGATAGTACTCACCCGCCCAGTATGACTTGTTGATGGTTTGTGCGGCCCATTCAACGAACGTCTGTCTGACGAACGCTGGACAACGCCAGCGCCAATGCACCCAGTGCTTGGTGCCGCTACGTTCTGTTACCGGTGCAACACCTGAGTATTTCTGCATCTCAGCTGCGTTCTTGAATCGATCTCTCTGTTCACCGAAGGCAACCAGTAAACGGGGTGCTAGTGATGGTCCGGCACCAGGTAGTGAACTGAACAAATCATAGTCATCGTGTTTAGGTGCCAGTTCAGCAATTTCTTTGTCATAGGTTTTGATCCCACTAAGAATCACTCGCAACATGTCGATGAGCATCAGTGCTTGTAGCTTATTGGGTCCGATAACCGCTTCATCCAAGGTCAAATGCCTACTTGATCTGATGGAGGCTATGCGAGTTTCAAGTAACGCAGGATTACGAGTTTTCCCTGCTTTAAAAAAGGCAGTCAAGGTTGTCGTTCTGGCACGTTTAACCTGGGCGAGCGTTGGCCAGCGTTCAATGAAGTTACAGAACAGCTTGCTATCGATGCGACCAAACCACTCTAAAGCCTGCGGATAGTACTGTTTCAGGGTACTTCGCAGTCGGTTAGTAAGACGTACTCGATCGTTAACCAAACGCCTGCGCTGTTCAACCAGTGCAGTCAGGGTGCGTATTTCAATACCCTGTGGTTGCAACGGTTTAAAGCGTGCCGGATGACGCATGATCAAATCCAAGGCTAGTTCGGCATCGGTCGGATCGTCTTTGGCACGACTCGGCTGAAACGCTTCACGATACTTGGCCAGGGTTAATGGATGGATAGGAAAGATAACGAAGTAGTCATATTTTTGAAGCGCATAGACGATGGGACCTTTTGATAGCTCTAAAGCGATTGCGATCTGTCCAGGAAAGCGTTTATGTAGTGACTGCGCCCAATCATCAATTTCTTCAATTTTGTGGGGAACGACAGCAAACTCTCTCTTCATGCTATCAGCTGCTTGAATACAGACATCATGTTTGGTATCCGCCCAGTCAATACCGACAAAGGCAACATATGGATTGATCGTCATGGTGTTCATTGGATGACTCCAGGTGTTAAATTACTGGTAGGGACATGCATGCTTGAGTTCTGCGAAGCAAATATAGGTGAGCCGGTGATCGGCGAGCCCTGAGTGTTCGTTAGCGAACCCAAGCGCACTTGTGAACTCGAAGCAAAAGCGGTGAACATCGAGTGTTTTGGCCGTTTATTCGTAGCTCACGAGTGCATGTTCCGCTCTCACTGACAGTACCTGTCAGCTGCGGTGAGTATCGCTGAAAGTAGAACAAAATGACTATAATTGGCCGTTCTCGACATAAATCGACTGAATACTGAGACTGACGTAATCGGTCGCTAACCGCTCCTAACCGGACACGAAAAGTAACAAGATACGGGCCACCAATTTGGTCGGTATGTGCCCAAACCGGAAGTTAGATGGTTCAAACAATGACAAATTTTAAGGCGCCCTGAACGGAATTCAGTATCCAGAAAAGAGCCTTTGGATATCCACAATATAAGTTGGATTTTGTTGGAAAAGGGTCTTTGTCCTTCTTATACTCTTTAGGGAAGGTTAATTATGAAATTATTGTTTGGCTTATTTTTATCCGTCATCTCTTTTATTAGTTGTGTGGCGTCAGCTTCTTCAATAATCATTGGGGAGCAATTCACTCTTCATTCGAATATCTTAAACGAAGACCGTACTATTTTAGTTTCTGTACCGGTAGGCTACGATGATGCAAACACAAATTATCCTGTGCTGTATTTACTCGATGGCGAACTAAATATTCGTCATGTTGTTGGTTCTGCTGAATTATTGACTCGAACAGGTCATATTCCACCCATTATCATCGTCGGTATCAAGAGTGTTGATCGTATCCGTGATATGACTATTTCACATGTAGCCAGTCAGTCAGAACATAGTGGTGGTGGGGATAAGTTGCTTAAATTCATCAGCGATGAATTGATCCCCCATATTGATTCCAACTATCGAACCCATCCGTTTAGAATTCTGGAAGGTCATTCATTTGGTGGCTTACTCTCTGGTTATTCGCTTATCGAAAAAACAGCATTATTTAATGCGCATATCATTATCAGTCCGGCATTTTGGTGGGACGGTGAGCTAATTTTTCGAAAAGCAGAATCGTTCTTAGCAAAAGCTATAGCATTAAATAGAAGCATTTATTTTGGTATTGGTACCGAAGATGGCTATGGTATGCGGCAAGAGCTAAAACGCTTTGTTGAGCTTTTAGAAAAACACCCATCAAAAAATCTTCGTATTGCTTATCAAGAATTTGAAGATGAAGGGCATATGTCAGCCCCTTATTTAGAGCCTGCTCATAAACTATAACCTGTTGATATATATAGAGAATACATCGTATTGAGGGTATAATAGTGCACGCAAAACAAGCCTCAACCATCATAAGGCGTGCACCTATGATCCGATATCAGAGCCACCGGCAACTCTCCCTCGCAGAATTCGATTGGCCCTTCCAGACGGCACTGGATAAGAACAACCGGTGGGTCAAGATGAGCGAGTGTATTCCCTGGGACAACCTGGCTGATGCTTACTATGAAAGCCTTAACGCGACCCAGGGTCGACCTACCAAAGATGCCCGGATAGTCATCGGTGCCGTGATCATCAAGCATAAACTTTGCCTCTCTGATCGAGAGACCGTTGCCCAGATCCAGGAGAACCCATATCTGCAGTACTTCGTCGGCTTGCCCGGCTATCAAATGGAAGCGCCATTTGTTCCCTCCCTGTTTGTCGATATCCGCAAGCGCATGGGACAGTCGGTCTTCGATGTTTTTCACAGTGCCGTGATTAACGCCCTGGACAAGGCAAACAAGAAACCAGCAGCCAAAGGTCGATCGTCAAAGGAAGAACCACCGGCAGATGATGACGAACCGCCTGCAGCGTCAGGCAGTAACCCTGATGAAGAGGAGCGGACACCCCAGGGGAAACTCATTGTGGATGCGACGGTTGCACCTCAGGCTATCCGTTTTCCAACAGATTTGAGTTTGTTGAATGAAGCGAGGGAGTTTAGCGAGCAGATCATCGACAAGCTTTATGCCGAGACAGGATTGCAGCGCAAGCCTCGCACCTACCGCCAGAATGCCCGCAAGGCCTTCCTCAAGGTGGTGAAGAAAAGGCGACCCGGGGCAAAGGTACTGCGTCGAGGTATCAAGGCGCAGTTGCAGTACCTGCGCCGCAACCTGGGTCATATCGAGCGGTTGCTGGAACACTTTGCTGAAGGGATGCCACTGCCGTTACCGCGCTGGTTGTTACATCGGTACTGGGTCATTCAGCATGTCTATGAACAGCAGTGGCAAATGTATTGCAACAAAGTCCACCGTTGTGATCACCGCATTGTCAGCATCAGCCAACCCTACGTTCGCCCGATTGTACGCGGCAAGTTGGACAAGGCGGTGGAGTTTGGATCAAAGCTCAGTGTGAGTCTCACCGGAGACGGTGTGGCGCGAGTGGATCATTTGCGCTGGGATGCATTCTATGAGGGCGGTGATTTGGAATCGCAGGTTGCGGCGTACCGGGAGCGACATGGCGTGTATCCGGAAGTCGTCCTGGGCGATCCGATATATGGTAGCCGGGACAATCGTCGTTATCTCAAGGATCGTGGTATCCGGTTTGCTGGAAAGCCGCTGGGCAGGCCGAAGAAAGCGACCGCGGCAAATCAAGCGGAGTTAAAACAGTTAGCGGCACAACGTCGTGAGGAGTATCGGCAGCGGATTCCGATTGAGGGTAAGTTCGGCCAGGGAAAGAATGGATACCGGCTCAACTATATCCGTGCTAAACGGGCAGACACGTCTTTTGCATGGATCAACAGCATCTTCCTGGTGATGAACCTGCTGATCCTGCTGCGGGTTTTTTATTGGCTCTCGAATAAAGGCAATGCGTTGTGCTTCTCCGGTAGTGTGTGCATTCGGATTCGAACATGGCTGCTGCAAATAGTCGAGACAGGCACCGGCTACTGGCAAGTTGGTTTGAGCAGTCGGTTGAGACTCGCGCCGAACACCGCGTTGTGACTTAATGAGCAGACTCTAACTAAGCGATCTGCCGCCGTCGACTGACAGGATCTGGCCGTTGATATAGGGCGCATCTCGCGCCAGAAATACCGCCGTATTGGCGACATCTTCAGGCGCGCCTTGACGCTTCAAGGGTATCTGGCGAATGATGGTCGCCTTGGTGCTGTCTTTAACTTCAGCCTGTTTTTCCGGCCAGAGAATGGCGCCAGGGGCGATCCCGTTTACCCTGACTTCCGGTGCCAGTTCCTTGGCAAGGCCTCGCGTCATCATGGCAAGTCCCGCCTTGGCGATACTGTAAACACTGTAACTTTTTAAAGGCCGGTCGCCGTGAATATCACAGATATTGACGATATTGCCGGCGAATTCCTTAAGGCAAGGCGCCAGCGCCTGGCTCATGAAGTAGGGCGCCTTCAGGTTCGAGCCGATCAGATCGTCCCATTGCGAATCCGTGACCGTGCCAATAACGGTGGGATAGAAGGTCGAAGCATTGTTAATCAACACATCCAATCTGCCCCAGGGTTCGAGGCACTGGTCTTCAAGTTCGTGCCATTGACAGTTTTTTACCAGATCAAGACACATGAGCGAGACTGATCCAGGGCGCTCTGAGTTCAGTTCACCCTGCAGATTTTTGGCCTCATCGACAGACTGGTTGTAATGCAGGATGACATTGTATCCCGCGTGGTGAAAAGCCCGGGAAATTTGAGCCCCGATCCGTTTTGCTGCGCCAGTTACGAGAACAACTTTAGTCTTCATGATGCGACTCGATTGCCTCTATTTGGAGACGTCTTATTGCCTCGCCAATCGCCGGACCTTTAAGACTACCATCTACATCGGCGGAAGTGATATTAGAAATTATCGAAAGACAGTTTATCCACGAGCCCTGCTCATGACCTGTCGATGCGCGGGCTTGGGCTATTTGGCCACAGGTAGCATTAAATTCCTGGAACCGGTCAGGTTGACGAATAGCATCCAGATCGTAGAAAAAGCCGACAATTTCTTCAGGGGAGAGGCTGGAAACCTGGTTCCAGATCGACATATGCTGGCTGCAGTTAACCGCAAGTGCCTGATACTGGCGCGGGGTTTTAAGCTGCTGGCAGCGAAATTTTATCTTGTCCACCGGGCTATGGCAGAACAGAATCGCAAAGCGTTGGACGCTGCTCGTATCTTTGGTGGTCTTGGCAAGCAAGTCAATTGCCGGGTCATTCAGCTCCGGCCATAGATGCTTGTCAGCGGATATCCCCTTGAGAAAGCTGAAGAAGATCTGCGGATGATCGAGGGCCAGCGCCTTGGCCATTTCCTGAAAAACCCGTTCGGCAGGCAACTCCGAGAGATCACCACGACTGACCATCGCCTCACATAACATCCGGGTCTCATCGGCAACCTGAAATCCCAGCGGTGAAAACCTTGCCGCGAACCGCGCGACTCGAAGTACCCTGAGGGGATCTTCATCGAACGCGTTTGAAACATGACGGATAATCTGTAATTCAAGATCTTCACATCCGTGGTAAGGATCAATCAGATTGCCATTTGTGTCCTGGGCGATGGCGTTGATGGTCAGATCTCGTCGCCTGAGATCTTGCTCCAGTGTAATGTTGTCGCTCGAATCAGTTTCGAATCCCGCGTGTCCGGGCCGAACTTTCCGTTCTGTACGGGCGAGGGCGTATTCTTCCTTTGTTTCCGGATGCAGAAAAACAGGAAAATCTTTACCCACCTGGATAAATCCTGCAGCTTTCATTTCAGCGGCGTTACTGCCGACGACAACCCAATCGCGTTCCGCGGCGGACAGACCCAGCAGGCTATCGCGCACCGCGCCGCCTACCAGGTAAGTGTTCTCGGGTTGGTCTTGTGCCATCAGATTGAAATACGCCGGACAAAAGGGCAGTCTACCGCATTCTGTTGTGGCTCCAGTAAAGGTAGATCAGGATTTCTCATGCTGCATGAACTTTACGGGCAACTGGTTGCGATCAATTTATTTGAACTGGCCGGTTTGCTCTCGGGACTATTATGTGTCTGGCTATTGATCAGGCAAAGCATCTGGACCTGGCCGATTGGATTAGTCTATTCGCTGGTTTCCCTTGTCGTATTTATGCAAACCAAACTCTACTCGGAATTTGGATTGCATATTTACTATGCAGCAATGAACGCCTATGGCTGGTTTTACTGGAGTCGGGCTGATGCGCAAGACAGTTCCGGGTCCCTGCCGGTCACCCGGATCAACCGCGTAACAGGTTACATACTTTTAGCCCTGGTCGCCCTTGGTATTCCATTGCTGGCGGAACTGATGCTGCAGTTCACCGATGCCGATATGGCATACGCGGACAGTACTATCACCATAATGAGTTTCACTGCCATGTGGATGACCGCGCGCAAACTTATTGAGAACTGGTACGTCTGGTTGCTGGTGGACATCATCGCCACCATCGTCTACATCATCAAAGGCATCGAGCTTTATGCGGTGCTCTATTGCGTTTACATCGGTATGGCAATCGCCGGGCTGATTGCATGGCGCGCGACACTTGTTGCCAGGGAACGGCTGCAGGAGACAGCGGGTATCTGATCCAAGGCTGCGTTTACCTGCACAGGCATTGGATATCGCCGGATCAGTAAAAGAGGCTGGCTACTGGTAAGCTGATGCGCAAGCTCCTGAACGCGGATGTTAATCATGAACGTCACTGCCAGTTCCCTGCCAAGCGACCCTTACAGCATCCCCCTAGATCAGATCGATATGAGCCAGCCGGGCCTGTTCCAGCAGAACCTGCATGGGGCTTATTTTGCGCGGCTGCGGAAAGAGGATCCTGTGCATTATTGTGCGGAAAGTGCGTTTGGACCCTTCTGGTCAATCACGAAGTTTGAAGACATTGTGTATGTAGATAGAAACCATGAGATCTTTTCCTCAGAACCTGCCATCACCATTGGTGACTTTGCAGATGATTTCGAGACACCAAATTTCATTGTCATGGATCCTCCTGACCACGATGTCAGGCGTCGAACCGTCACTCCCGCTGTTTCGCCGCGAACACTGGCGGAGCTCGAGCCGATTATCCGGGAACGTGCCGGTAAGATTCTGGATGAACTACCGGTGGGCGAAACATTCAACTGGGTGGACAAGGTATCCATTGAGCTGACGACCCAGATGCTGGCGACGCTGTTTGATTTTCCGTTTGAGGATCGGCATCTGTTGCCCTATTGGTCGGACGTCATGATGACCAGTGAAGACCTGACCGGGTCTGAACAGATTGACGAAAGTGAAAGACGGGCCATTATGATTGAGTGCCTCGAATATTTTGAACGCCTCTGGCGTGAGCGTGCAGCGCAGCCACCGAAAAACGACTTTATTTCGTTGTTGGCGCACGGTGAAAATACTCGCGATATGGATCGCATGGAATTTTTAGGTACCCTATTCCTGCTTATCGTGGGTGGGAACGACACCACGCGCAACTCCATTAGCGGTGGCGTGCTGGCCCTAAACGAGAATCCGGATCAGTACCAGAAGTTGCGGGATAACCTGGAGCTCATTCCGACGATGGTTTCTGAAATCATTCGTTACCAAACGCCTTTATCGCACATGCGTCGTACCGCCACACAAGACACGGTGCTGAGAGGGAAGAAGATTAAGGCTGGAGACAAGGTGGTTATGTGGTATGTATCAGGAAATCGTGATGAGGATGTGATTGATGATCCGGACAAATTTAATATTGAACGTGATCACGCTCGCCATCATGTCTCATTCGGTTTTGGTATCCACCGTTGCATGGGCAACAGGCTTGCTGAAATGCAGTTGAGGATGGTCTGGGAAGAAATCATGAAGCGCTTCCATAGGGTGGAAGTGGTGGGAGACCCGGTTCGGGTACATTCGAATTTTATTCTGGGTATCTCTGATCTTCCAGTGAGAGTCCATCCCGTATAGATTTTAGTGCTGGATCAAAGATTCTCCGGCCCGGGAGTCGAAAAAAAACGGCGATCTTCGATACGAAATGCAGTGAGATTCCGGCCCCAGACACATCCGGTATCAAGGGCGATGGCATAGTCACTGTTGGTCACACCGCCGAGCGCCGCCCAATGACCGAACAAGATGCGCATTTCTTTGCCAGCTGGTCTCAACAACTCGAACCAGGGGGAAAATCCTGCAGGACGTTCCCTGCCTTTGTGCTCAAGTTCCAGTTTCCCGCTTGCAGTACAAAAACGCATTCTTGTGAAGTAGTTGGTAATGATTCGAAGTCGATCTGCGCCGACAAGTTCATCCTGCCATTGATCTGGCTGATTGCCATACATGTCCTGCAGAAAAGAACGGTAATCTTCACTTTGTAATACAGATTCCACTTCATTTGCGCGCTCTTGACTCGTGCTGAGATCCCACATTGGAGGGATACCGGCGTGCACCATGGTCATCCCGGATTCCCGGTCATGGTGAATCAGGGGTTGCCGGCGCAACCAGTCGATAATTTCAGGCAGACGGGGACTTGCCAGTAGGTCTGAAACCGTATCCTTTGCGACAGGATCATGACAGCCCGCTGCGATCCCAAGAAAGTGAAGATCGTGGTTACCAAGGACGACTACCGCCTGATCCTGCGACATGATGAACTCCAGGGTTTCCAGGTTTTTTGTGCCGCGATTCACCAGGTCGCCGACAAACCAGAGGCGATCCACGGATGCGTCGTAGTCGACGATGTTGAGGAGGCGCTCTAGTTCGTTGAAACAGCCCTGGATATCCCCCAGAACATAAGTACTCATCAGGATTGGTTGTCCGTCACGTAGTTGGCGCAACGCACGTAATCTTCGGGGGTCAGATTCTCGGGTCTCAAACGGATATCGATGTTGAGGTATTCCAAATCTTCTTCGCCAAGATAGGATCTCAGAGCGTTGCGTATTGTCTTGCGCCTTTTGCTGAATGCCGTGATCAGAAGTTGTTGCAGCAACCCAATATCCTTGGCTTTTATGATGGGTTCTTTTCGCGGTCTTAACCGTACCAGAGCGGAATTTACCTTCGGGCTCGGGGTGAAGGCGCCTGGCGGCACGTCAAGTAATTTTTCCGCTTCGCAATAGTACTGGCTCATGATTGACAGTCTGCCGTAATTTTTGTTTGAAGGCTCTGCGATGATTCTATCGACGACTTCCAGCTGAAGCATGAATATCAGGTCTTCGAAAAGCTCATGATGTTGAAACAGCCTGAACAACAATGGCGTTGAAATATTGTAGGGAAGGTTGCCAACGATCCTGATGGGAGAGGAGCTTGCAGAAGTCAGGTTGGAAAAATCGAACTTTAATATATCTTCAGCATAGATAGTGACATCAGGGTATTTCACTTCAAGTAACTTAACCAGGTCCCTGTCGATTTCGACCAGCTCCAGGTGACAACCGGAACGTTGAAGCAGCCCCGTGATCTCCCCTCGTCCCGGGCCGATTTCCAGAATGTGATCTGAGGGAATAGGATTGATGGCGGCAACTACCTGCTCGATAACGTTCTGGTCGGTAAGAAAATTTTGACCGAACCGCTTGCGGGCACGCATGGTCATACTGTTTGTTTCGTGACTAGCTCGCTAGCGCACTGGATCGCGCATATAAGACTTCCGCTGTCAGCCTCCCCAGAGCCGGCCAGTTCCAGCGCGGTGCCGTGATCTACCGAGGTTCTGATAATAGGCAACCCGAGGGTGATATTGACCGCTTCTCCAAATCCCATACTCTTGAGGACAGGCAATCCCTGGTCATGATACATGGCGAGTACCGCATCTACCCGGGAGAGTTTGTGTGCTGTAAATGCCGTGTCTGCGGGAACGGGTCCTTCAATGTCCAATCCCGTTTCCGTTAATTCTTTCAACACCGGAATGATGACATCAATTTCTTCAGTCCCGATGTGGCCGCTTTCGCCCGCATGCGGATTCAGCCCGCAGACCAACAGACGTGGTTGGTCAATCCCGAATTTGCTTTTAAGTTCCGCCATAATAACTTGAATGATTCGCTTGAGGCTTTGCCGATTGATAGCGTCCGGTACTGACCGTAATGGCAAGTGGGTGGTGGCAAGGGCAACTCGCAGGTTACCACTGGCGAGCATCATCACCACGGTGCTGGTGCCGGTGTGTTCGGCAAGCCATTCGGTGTGGCCACTGAAGGGCAGGCCTGCATCATTGATGATTGCTTTATTTACTGGTCCCGTCACCATCGCCTGCAGGGTGCCGGCCTGGCAGCAATCAAGCGCGGATTTCAACGTTTCCAGTACATAAGGTGAATTCAAAGCATCCAGCTTGCCAGCTTCGCAAGGGGTCCGTAGTGAAATGGGGAAGACATTCATTTCCCCCTTAACATACTCGTTATCTACAGACCAATCGTTTATTGAGGCGCTAATTCCCAACAATTGCGCCCGCTCGCGAAGCAGCTCTGGATCTGAAAAATAGACTGGTTGGATATGGTCTGCCAAGTCCCGGTAGGACTTGAGGCATAAATCGGGACCAATACCGGCAGGCTCTCCAGGCGTGACAGCAAGGTTAACCAGAGTTCTATTAGGTTCGTATTTCGACAAATGCGCCGTCCCTGATTTCCCTTAACCAGTTTTCCAGTTCTTCATCGAACACTTGGTTACGCAGGTAGTGTTCAGCCTGGTTCCGTTTAAATCGTTCGCTGAAGTCCTCCACCCGCCTGCCGGTAACTTCAAGGAAGTGGTAACCATGCTCGGAACGAAATACCTGGCTAATTTCGTTGAGTTTAGAATGGTTCATCATTTCTTCGAATTGAGGAACAAACACGCCGCTCCGGCTCCACCCGAGATCGCCGCCGCTTAGTGCAGAACCTGGATCGTCGGAGTGTAGTTTTGCGATTTCGTCAAATGCACGCCCGTTTGCAACTTCTTCCCGCAGGCTCATCGCAAGATCTCGCGCTTCCTCTTCAGTTCTGATCTCAGAGAGTTGAATGAGTACGTGACGACACCGGGTCTGTGCCACTTGTCCTTCCGCCTTTGCGCCACGTTTTTGAAGCAGTTTGATCAAGTGATAGCCGCTACCGCTTTTTATTGGACCGCGTACTTCACCTATTTCCATCTCCTGGGCAATGTCGGAAAACATGGTAGGCAGCTGCAGTGGCTTTCGCCAACCGAGGTCACCCCCTTCAAGGGCGTTTTTACCCGCGGATTTTTCGACAGCTAGGCTTTGGAAATCTGCCCCTGCATCGATTTGGGAACGAAGATCCTCTGCTTCTTGCTTGACCCTGAGCAATTGCTGTGCATTTGCATCTGAAGGGTTTGCCAACAAAATATGTGCCAGACGATATTCATCCGCTGTAATCAGTGCGCCCACTTCCGATTCAAGGAAATTTCTGACCTGTTGTTCGGAGATTTTGATTCGATTCCGCATTACCCCTTGCTGCACTCGACTCATCATCAGCTCACGCCGGATTTGATCGCGCATTTCAACGTAGCTGATGCCATCTTTTTCTATTGCCTGCCGGAATTGTTCCAGGGTAAAACCGTTTTGAGCGGAAATACTCTGCATTGCCTCGTTAAGTTCATCGTCGCTGATTCTGACCCCGGCGCGTTCAGCCATTTGAATTTGAATGTTCTCGACTATCAGTCTTTCGACGATTTGAGCTGCCAGTACATCATCTGGAGGAATGGATCCGTTAGGTGAACTGGATATCTGCGCTTTGATTGATTTCATGCGGGCGTTGATTTCTGATTGCATGATGACGTCATCATCGACGATGGCAGCAATTCGGTCCAATACAATAAGAGCGGGATAACAATAAATGGAGTTGCTCACCAGGAAAATGGTGGCGATCATTAAAAGTAGCTGTTTCATTACATTCCTATTCGATTTTCTCTCGCACGGTAACCTGGGATTGAATCTTCCAGAAAACGATCCAGTCTCCCTCCCAGGTCTGCGAGTCCTTTTAGCTGAAACTCAAAAAATATTCCAGCGTCCGCACGGTTATCCAGTGTTGTTATTTCGGTTTGCCCTCCGGGAGATGAGGGATCATCAATGACCAGGACAAGTAACCTCGGATCTTCAAGGAAGCGACGAAATACGATCCGCAGCTTCCAACAGCAGTCATTATATTCGACTCCGAACAATGACTCTATGGTTTGATCGTCGTCCCAGCCAAAGTTCCATCGACCTATCACACTCCATTTCCCTTTGATCGGCCAGATAAATGAAACATCGGTTTCCTCCCGGTTTTGAAAGGAACCCACCGCTTGTACCTCCGGGCTGGTGTAGCTATAGGTCAGGTTAAAGATTTTGTGATCGTCCGGGTGATACTTGAGGGAAAAATTGCCGCGATTGGATCGCCTCTTGTCTGGTTCCCATTCGAAAGAGCTGTTGACGGTCAGGCTGGAACCTATCGCCAGCCTTAGTTGAGTAAATAGGGCTGAGGTGTTCGCCGCAGCATCATCTCCCGGTTTAGGCTGGAAAATGACCCTCCGGTCCTTGAAGTAATAAATCTGCCCGATACTTGCTTTAAAGAACTCTGCACCCGTGTCAGCAGACAGAAGGCTGGTTGATATACCTACACTGAGCTGCTGGGTGTCAGCAATGCGATCGTAGCCTGAAAAACGATTCCTGCGGAAGATTTGTGAATAGCTGGGGGTCGATGCAGAGGCATCAAACTGAGGTAAGTCATCCTGTCGATCGAATTCTGTATACAGGTAAAATAGTCGAGGCTCTAGGGTTTGCTGGAGCTGGCGACCACGCCAGGTGAAGAAGCGGTCAAAAATCAAGCCTGAGTCTAATGACAGTGAAGGCGTAGTGAGGTCAGGACTTTCCCGAGTAGCCGCCGGAGTGCCATCGAGATTATATTTTCGGTGGATGAGATTTAGCGACGGAATGATAAAACCCCATGTTTTTCGGAGTGGCATCTCGACGGTGGCATCAATCACGGCTCTTTGCCCGGTGATTGCGAGTGAACCGGTGAGGTTATCCGTGTTACGGTCGAAATAGGTGTAGCGAAATTTTGTGTTCAGGGTCAAAAGTTCGAAACTATTCCGGTATGTGATTGCCAGTTCAGGGAGTTTTTCGTATTGCTCCAGCGAAAAGTCGTCAAGATTCTGGAAACCCTGAAATCGCAGTGTGGTTGTCCACTTGTCCCCATGATATCCGATTGAACCGGTCCGATTGAGGGCGGGTAAGATTCGGTTCGTGAGATTCCTGTCGCTACTACCGGTTCTGTCAGGCGATGCGGAACCGACACTGCCGCCTATGTCGCTCAGATAGTCATTATCTGATACGGCGCTGTATCTGATAGAGGACTTCCAGCGGCTGTTCCAGCCGCCTTCGTGTGTTGCATGGACAAGCCAACGATCCTGTTTTTTAAACTTCGGCAGGTTAGCGTTTGAACTCAGGTCAAAATCAGTTGTATTGTCGTAGATGTCATCATTGTGAATAAATGAACCGTTGATAAAATTGTTTGTGCTCTTTGTCAGATAGCGGAACTCCGAGTCATGAACAACTCCGCGTTTCCACATGCTGCGAAGTGTGTAGCTTGCATCGTATTGAGGTGCCAGGTTGAAGTAATAGGGGAGGACGAGTTCCACACCACCGGCACTACGCTGACCGATACCAGGCATGAGGAAGCCGGACTGGCGCAGATCACTTATCGGGAAGCGAAAATAAGGGAAGTAGGCGACAGGGATATCTTTAATTTTTAATATCACATCCCTGGCAACGCCATACCCTTCCCCGGTACGCAGCAGGATGTTCTTGCCGTACATACTCCAGGTGTTCTGCTGCGGGTCGCAGCGGGTGAACTCACCGTCCTGGATAAGGAGCTGGTTGTTTTCGCCCTTATCAATTTTGGTTGCGCTTCCGCGCAGTCGGCTGCGGTGCAAAAGGAAGGTAGCCCCGCCAATTACAGCGGTTCCTTTGAGGAAATTTCCGGTGGCTTCTTCTCCCTGCAACAGGAGGCCAGGTTCTCGTATTGTAACGGGCCCCTGCATGGTTGCGATATCTGTCGCTGCATCCAGGAATACAGACGCGGCATTGATTCGTCGTGCTCCCTGGCGTATTTCAACATCACCAGTGAATGTGGTTGAATGCCGGGCAACGTGGAAGGCGTCGCGAGCCGAAATATGTATTGGCAAACGTTCATTTGCCTGGTTTTGTTCCCTGAATGCTTCCGGCTGAATATACAGTCCATCACAATACCAGGGGAGTGTTTGCAGCTGTTCCTGGTCAAGTTCCTCAGCGGGAACCCAATCCACTTCGGCGGCGCTCTGGGCTCGAATCGATGGTACGTAGGCCAGGCTATAGATAACAAAAAGGGCCAAAACCGTTCCAATTACTGTCTTAACGGTTGCCGTCATAGCGTTGGGAGAAGCAGGAATGCTCGTATCGAAAGTTACGGGATGATAGAACATTCGATGAGGGAGGTCAGTTAAATTTCCGGGATGGCTAAAGATCAACGGGAGGTACAACTCAATAAATGGGCGGTGAAACAGTTGGCAGCCCGGTCGATTACAGTGTCGGCGGGTGTCCCTCTGGTTCTTGCTTCGGATGACGCCAGTTTTCGGCGATATTTCCGTTTCCAGAAGGGCGCTCATCAATTTATCTTTGTCGATGCACCGCCGGAAGCAGAAGACAGCAGGTCGTTTGTTGCAATTTCGAAATATCTTACCCGGGCGGGTCTCAACGCCCCGGTAGTTTATGCGGTGGACTATGGTCTGGGCTTTATGATGCTCTCTGATCTGGGGACTGATTTGTATCTATCAGCGATAGAAGCCGATGAAGCGCGTGGCGTGGATGAAGCGCATTCCCTTTACAAAGATGCACTTGATGCACTGTGCTCCATGCAGTCAATCCGCAGCGACCTGCCAGACTACGATGCTGCACTCCTGCAGTTGGAAATGGATCTCTTCCCGGATTGGTTTCTCAGCAAGGAATTACGCCTGGGAATCTCAGGAGACGAAAAAAAGATGCTTGGCGATGTGTTCCAGCTGATGGTGGAAAATGCACTGCAACAACCACAGGTATTCGTACACCGTGATTATCACAGCAGGAACCTGACGGTCTTGGACGAAAATAATCCCGGTATCCTTGATTTTCAGGATGCGGTTCAGGGGGCTGTGACCTATGACCTGGTTTCGCTGTTGCGCGATTGTTACTACAAACTACCGCGAGAGGAGATCGAGCATTGGGTGTACTATTTTCGCTCCCTGCTCATTGAAAAACGGCGAATTGAATCTGTGGACAAAGATCTGTTTATGCGCTGGTTTGATCTGATGGGTTTGCAACGACATCTAAAATGTGCGGGCATTTTCTCCCGGTTGCACCTGCGCGATGGTAAACCCGGATACCTCAGCGACATTCCATTGATTATCCGATATATGAAAGAGGTGTGCGCTGACTACGATGATCTGAATTCTTTTGGGGTCTGGTTGTCCGAGACGGTCGAGCCGAGGCTGAATGTTGAGTTGTTCAAACGATGAAAGTCATGATCCTCGCGGCAGGTGAAGGGCGTCGCCTGCTTCCGCTGACTCAAGAAATACCGAAACCGCTGTTGCAAGTTGACGGCAAACACCTGATCGAACGGCATGTTGAACGTCTTGTGGCAGCGGGATTGTCCAGTTTCGTGATTAACCTGGGTCACCTGGGTCACCAGATTGAGCGGGCACTTGGTGATGGCGGCAAATTTGGTGCGGAGATTTTCTATTCAAAAGAGACGCAGTTGCTGGATACAGGTGGTGGTATTGCCGCTGCGATGGATATGCTTGGGCAAGATGATTTTGTTGTGGTCAATGGTGATATATATACCGATTTTGACTTCAATCGTCTGAATTCACTTGCCCCCGGTGTATTGGGTCATTTAATTATGGTGGACAACCCGGCACATCATCCGGAAGGAGACTTTTCCATCAATGATGAAGGCCTGTTGATGGAAGAAGGTATTTGTCTCACCTATACAGGCATCAGCGTGTTGTCACCGCTTTTGTTTAGACACTGTGACAGGGGTCCATTCCCATTGCGAGATCTACTGGTTCCCGCTAGTTCTTCAGGTAAGCTACGTGGTGAATACTACGGAGGATATTGGACGGATGTGGGGACCTTACTTAGATATGAAGAGTTGAAGGCTCAAAGGGGCTAACAATGTTGTAAAGGGATATCTATCTCCTGACAATAGTATTGTTGTAAACTTGACCCTACAGGCTACGGAAACTCGTCAACTTTCAGGTGTAACATTGAAAAACTTAATTGCCCCGTCAATACTTTCGGCTGATTTTGCGCGTCTAGGTGAAGAAGTAGATGCCGTACTTAGAGCTGGTGCCGATATTGTGCATTTTGATGTGATGGATAATCACTACGTGCCTAATCTGACTATCGGACCAATGATTTGCAAAGCACTTCGCAATTATGGTGTTACAGCGCCCATTGATGTACATCTGATGGTCAAACCCGTTGATCGAATTATCGGGGATTTTATCGAGGCCGGGGCAAGCTATATTACTTTCCATCCTGAAGCGTCTGATCATGTTGAGCGCTCCCTCGATCTTATCAAGTCGGCTGGTGTGAAATGCGGATTGGTCTTCAATCCGACAACCCCGCTGAGTTATCTCGACTATGTGCTTGATAAGATCGACATGGTGCTGATCATGTCCATTAACCCGGGCTTTGGCGGTCAATCGTTTATCCCGATTACTCATGAAAAGATAAAGCATGCGAGAAAAATTATTGATGGGACAGGCAGGGATATACGGCTCGAAATTGATGGGGGCGTGAAGATAGACAATATTGCAGATATCGCCCGCTCCGGTGCTGATACCTTTGTCGCGGGTTCCGCTATATTCGGTGCTGATGATTACGAGTCGACAATCTTTGCGATGAGGCAGGCGTTGCTGGACGGTTGTCAAAGTGAATCCAGTTGATTAAGCTTGGCGCCTGTTTTTTAAGAACCGCTGAAGGCTCTTTTTTAAGAACCGCTGAAGGCTCGAATAGAAGTGAATCGATCAATGCGACATAGGTACAACATCACAGTCCTGTCCTGGGCTGATCTTTGCTGGCGATGGTGATCTGACACCGTCTCCCCACACGGGCGCCAAGCCCAAATCTCAATAAAGAGCTATTAGAGGCTCTTAGATAAAGAGCAAATTTGTACCGGAGCACTACCGATGACGCCTGATCAGTTTTCAGAACTCGCCAAACAGGGTTTTAACCATATTCCAATCACCAGGGAATTATTCGCTGACCTCGACACGCCGCTGTCTTGTTATATTAAGGTCGCCAGGGGGCCTTACAGTTATTTGTTGGAAAGCGCTAATCAAGGTGGGGAAAAATGGTCCCGGTACTCCGTTGTGGGATTACCCTCCAGCCAGGTACTGAAGATATTTGGCAATGAAGTTGTTATCGAAAAGGATGGGGCAGTAACGGACCGGTCGCGATGCGATGACCCGATAGAATTTATCGAGAAATTTCAATCTCAGTTTAATTACCCTGACCTGCAGGGGCTGCCCTTCTACACTGGCGGGCTGGTTGGTTATTTCGGGTATGACACGGTTCGTTATGTTGAAAAGCGTGTTGCCCTGAGTGCGCCGAAAGACACTATTGGTTCACCGGATATTCTGTTGATGGTGTCCAACGACGTGATTGTGTTTGATAGCGTAAAGGGGAAAATCCATCTGATTAGCCATGCAGACCCGCGGGTTGAAGGCAGCTATGAGGCCGCCGAGGCGCGGCTGGATGAGATGGTTTTAGCCATGAACACGGACATCCCGGCAGAAATCAGGAAGCCTGTTCAGGGACCGGCAATCCAGGAAGCCGATTTTGTTTCCAGTTATGGCGAGGAACAATTTAAAGAGGATGTAGAGAAAATCAAGGAATACATCGTTGCAGGGGATGTGATGCAGGTGGTTTTGTCGCAACGCATGTCCATCAGCTTCGAAGCCGATCCGTTGCACCTGTACCGTGCCCTCAGATCGCTCAATCCGTCACCCTACATGTATTACATGGATTTGAACGAGGAGCATATTGTTTCTTCTTCACCGGAAATTCTGGCACGGCTGGATCATGATGATGTCACGGTTCGACCGCTGGCCGGGACCCGTCGTCGAGGAAGAGACGTCGATGAGGATGTTGCGTTCGAGAAAGAGCTGCTGGCAGATCCCAAGGAGATTGCCGAGCATTTGATGCTGATTGATCTCGGCAGGAATGATGTGGGTAAAGTGTGCGTCACAGGTAGTGTCAATGTTACTGAGATGATGGTGATTGAAAAGTACGCCCACGTGATGCATCTCGCATCTAACATATCGGGTAAATTGCGCGCAGAACATTCCGCGCTCGATTTATTGCGAGCGACACTGCCGGTTGGCACGTTGAGCGGGGCGCCAAAGGTCAGGGCGCTCGAGATTATCGATGAATTGGAACCGGAAAAAAGGGGTATTTATGGTGGTGCTGTGGGTTACCTCTCCTGGAATGGAAATATGGATACCGCTATAGCCATTCGTACCGCGGTTATCAAGGACATGAAACTATACATCCAGGCGGGAGCCGGGATTGTCGCGGATTCGATTCCGGAGCTTGAGTGGAAAGAGACCATGAACAAGGCCCGGTCTATCTTCCGGGCAGCGGCGATGGCTGAGTCCGGATTGGATGTCAGAATGGAGGGAGATGAAAATCCCAGGGAATTTCATCAAGGCGAGTCACGCGGGGTCGTCAACCAGGGACCTTCCCGGGAGGCACAATGATATGTTGCTGATGATCGACAACTATGATTCTTTTACATACAACATTGTGCAATACCTGGCTGAACTTGGTCAGGATGTTGAAGTTTATCGTAACGATGAAATTGATCTGGAAGAGATCCGGGAAAAAGGTCCGGAGCGAATCGTAATCTCTCCGGGTCCCTGTACCCCGAATGAGGCTGGAATATCCATGGATGTCATCAGGAGATTTGGCGAAGAGATACCCATACTCGGCATTTGCCTCGGGCATCAGAGCATTGGCCAGGTATTTGGCGCGGATATTGTCAAGGCGAAACGTGTCATGCACGGGAAAACATCTCCCATCCATCATGATGGCGAGGGTATTTTCGCTGGACTGGCGAGCCCCTTTACAGCAACCCGTTACCACTCCCTGGTGATTGATCCTGGGACTGTTCCTGCAGAATTTGAAATCAGCGCCTGGACCGTGAATGAACAGGGTGCAATGGATGAAGTGATGGGTGTACGCCACAAGACCCAGGATCTTGAAGGGGTCCAGTTTCATCCTGAATCCATCCTGACCCAATATGGCCATGAATTATTGGCGAATTTTCTGCAAATCCCCGTGAAGACCCCACTTTAGTTAAGGAGCTGGATCATGGATATGCCACAGGCTATTGCAAGGGTGATTGAAGGCGGCAATCTGTCTCGCCAGGATATGACGGAGGTAATGCGACTTATCATGACAGGCAATGCCTCTCCGGCCCAGATTGGGGGTTTTCTCGTGGGTCTTCGGGTCAAGGGCGAGACGATTGATGAGATCGTAGCCGCAGCCAGCGTCATGCGGGATCTGGCAATACCTGTGTCAGTGGATAGGACGAATCTTGTCGATACCTGTGGTACCGGTGGTAGTGGCGCCAATAAGTTCAATGTATCTACTGCCAGCGCGTTTGTTGCAGCAGCTGCTGGTGCAAGGGTTGCAAAACATGGTAATCGGGCTGCTTCGGGGAAAAGTGGAAGTGCAGATGTACTGGAAGCCGCGGGTGCGAACATCATGTTAAGTCCGGGCGGGGTTGCTCGCTGCATCGAGACCGTTGGCGTGGGGTTTCTGTTTGCATTGAATCATCATGGAGCGATGAAGCACGCAATCGGTCCTCGCAGGGAAATGACCGTTCGCACCATATTTAATATGTTAGGGCCGCTGACTAATCCCGCAGGAGCACAGAGGCAGTTGCTCGGAGTTTACGACGTTGCCCTGGTAGTCTCTATTGCTGCCGTACTTAAAGAATTAGGCAGCCGGCATGTCATGGTCATACATTCCGAAGATGGACTGGATGAAATCAGTACCTCGGCTACTACAAAAGTTGCAGAGTTAAAGGACGGGGTAATTTCTGAATATGAGATTGCGCCGGAGGACTTTGGCGTTCCAAGGATTTCGCTGGATACCCTGAGGATCGACACCGTCAGTGACAGCCTGGAGTTGGTCAGGGGTGCGCTAGATGGGTCATACGAAGGTGCAAGTAACATTGTGATCCTGAATGCGGGAGCAGCTATTTATGTATCAGGCATTGCAAAAAGTCTGGAGGCGGGTGTTGACAAGGCGAGAGAGGTAATCAATGCGGGTCTTGCTGAAAAAGTATTTAAAAGGTTTATCGACTTTACCTCGCAGCTTGCAGAAGCCTGATCAATATGGCAGCTGATATCCTGAAGAAAATTGTCGAAGAAAAATGGCGCGAGGTTGAGATCAGTAAGCAGGAAGTGCCGATTTCCCGATTGATCGACAATTGTGAGGACGATGTCAGGAAATTTGCTGACGCAGTTGAGGCCAGGATCAACCAGGGTCGGCCTGCAATTATTGCTGAAATTAAAAAAGCGTCTCCATCCAAGGGTGTGATTCGTCAGAACTTCGAACCTGTCTCCATCGCACACAGTTATGAAAATGCGGGCGCAACCTGCCTGTCGGTGCTGACCGACGTCAGTTTTTTCCAGGGTTCGAACCAGTTCCTTGAAAAAGCGAGGGCATCGGTATCAATGCCGGTGTTGCGCAAGGACTTTATCGTGGATCCATACCAGGTTTACGAATCGCGGAGTATAGGTGCTGATTGTATCCTCCTGATTGTTGGCATACTGGAAAGCGGCAGTTTGCGGCAGCTTTATGAACTGGGCGTTTCACTGGGCATGGATGTGTTGGTTGAAGTACACGATGAGATGGAACTGGAAAGGGCGCTTGAAGTGTCGCCGCGGTTACTCGGAATTAACAACAGGAATCTCAGAACTTTTGATGTCAGTTTGCGGACAACAATCGATCTGCTGGCAAGAGTGCCTGAGGGTACGCTGGTCGTTACGGAAAGTGGTATCCATACTCGAGAAAATGTTGAAATGATGATGGAAAATGGCGTCTATGGTTTTCTGGTTGGCGAGGCGTTGTTGAGGGAAGACAATCCGGGGGAAAAACTAAAATCTATTTTTTCTTAACGGGCTCCAAGCAGAACCATGGTTTTGCCTTTCACGGTCACGAGACCCTGGTCTTCCAGTGTCTTTAGTACCCGGCCCACCATTTCGCGGGAGCAGCTTACGATTCTGGCTATTTCCTGTCGCGTAATCTTTATTTGCATTCCGTCGGGATGGGTCATGGCGTCGGGTTCTTTGCAGAGTTCAAGAAGTGTACGGGCGACCCTGCCGGTAACATCGAGAAATGCGAGGTCGCCGACCTTCTGTGTGGTTTTCCCGAGGCGGTCTGCCAGTTGAGTCGCCAGTTTATAGAGCATACCGGCATCTTTCTGGCTCAATTCCGCAAATTTCTGGTAGCCCAGCTCGGCTACCTCGCATTCTATTTTTGCCTTGACCCAGGCGGTGCGGGTGCCCTCGCCGAACATTGCCATTTCACCAAAAAAGTCACCCTCATTAAGGTAAGCCACGATAATTTCACGCCCGGTATCGTCTTCTATCAGTACGGTTACAGACCCCTTGGTAATGTAATAAATAGAGTCACTTTGCTCACCGGCATAGATGATGGTACTTCCTCGAGGATACTTCCGCTTGTGCGCAGAAGAGAGGAAATCATCCATGTTGGTAAGTCCCGGTGAAGAAAGAGTCAGGCTAACCATTCATTCATTCTTTGTGTTTGTCAGGCTTCATCAGGCTAGGTTACGTCCAGCCCCGGGGTAAAACAACTGTTATTAAGTGAGAATGAAAACTATGGGAATAAGAATTATCAAAGGTTTCCCCGGAATACTGGTCGGCAGAACATGAACCCGATACCATGACGCTTTTTATTACCGGATAACTTGCTGCTGTCTAAATTCAGACATTGAGCGGGCTAGTTCCGGATACTAATCATACTGGTAAATTAGCGGACAGGAACCAGCGAGTTTGACTCTAGTTCAGACATTGAGTGGGGTTCCGATTAATATTCGGACCAGTTAATAAATGAGCACCAGTAATATGAAAGCAAGTGTGAGATGGATTGAAGATGCGATGTTTCTGGCAGAGTCAGGCAGCGGCCACACTGTTGTCGTAGACGGACCACCTTCAGGCGGTGGTCGCAATATCGGTATGCGTCCGATGGAACTCGTGCTTCTGGGCGTTGGTAGCTGTGCGAGTTTTGATGTTATGGCGATCCTGAAGAAAGGGCGCCAGGCGGTGACTGACTGTGTCGCGCATCTTGAGGCGGAGAGAGCTGATGGCATACCCAGCGTGTTTACCAGGATCCACATTCATTTTGTGGTTACCGGTACAGGACTCAAAGAAGCGCAGGTGAGAAGGGCAGTCGAGTTGTCCGCTGAAAAGTATTGCTCGGCCTCTATTATGCTTGGTCGAGGAGGCGTGGATTTAACCCATAGTTTTGAAATTCAAGAACATCAAAACTAAAAATACAGGATAAGAATACAGTTAGGGAAATTATGGAACGACCAGGCGCAACCAACGGGTTAAGGCATGTCGCATTGTTTGTACAGAACTTCGAAGAGACAGAAGCTTTCTATGTCGATTTGCTCGGCATGAGGGTGGAGTGGAGGCCTGATGAGGACAATGTGTATCTGACCAGCGGCAATGACAATCTAGCGCTTCACCGTGTGAAAGAACCCTTAGTATCAGGTCGCCTGGATCATATAGGGTTTTTTGTGAACCAGATTGAGAAGATTGATGAATGGTTTGCATACCTGGGAGAGAACAACATTAAAATGTTCACAGAACCCAGGACACACCGTGATGGTGCCCGAAGCTTCTATTGTGCAGACCCTTCCGGTACGCGCGTTCAGATGATTTACCACATACCGATTTCCGTCGCCGATGGGAATGTTGAGTGACTTTTGATAGCGTCACAAGGACTCTTGCGGTTAATGCCTGCCGATTGGTAGAAGCGTCAAGCAACGATTCGATCGCGACCGCGTTTGCAGACATAGACACTAAATTGAATGCAAAAAGATTGCAGTCCCTGTTGCTTGATATCACCAGATTGCTAAAAGCACAAGTGCTTGGTTACTCTAGTACCAGCTATCATCCCCAGGGCGCCAGCGCTGCTGTATTAATTGGCCAGGGGGAATCCGCCCTGGTACATCTCGACAAGAGCCACCTCGCAGTGCACACCTATTTTGAAATGGATGAGTTGTCCCCCTGGGGAAGCTTCCGCTGTGAACTGGAACTTTCTACCTGTGGAGAATTACCGGTAGAGCAGTTGCTCAGGAGAGTATCCCGCGAATTTGAAGTTGAGCTCTTTTTCCTGGATTGTCGGGTGCGGGGCATTACCCGCGATGATGCCGGGCGCATGAAACAAGCTGCATACCCGCTGGATTTTGGCGACAACCGCCTGGGTCTTGCGGGTTATAGTCTAATCTGCAATGAAGACTCCGGATCAGGTGTCCATGCAGTTTTGATGGCCGATGAAATGGATCAGGCGACTCGATCAGAGTGGATTCGGCTGTTGGGGGTCAGCTGAAGTCGTGGGAAATTTGAAGGACGATCGCCGAATTCCCCCGGGTCAATTTTTAACTAATACTAGACCCAATAGGTAGATCTGGTCATTAACCTGGACACCTGCCGCATGATTGACTTAATAGGCTCGGGGTAATGGCTGCCGCCATGCTCTATCGCTGTCGTGGCATGCCGGCTTTCGTCATCGCGCATCTGGCGCAGTATCGATCGTGATTTTTCATCGCCTGGGGGGAGTTTCTCGAGATGTTCATCCAGATGCCTGCAGACTTCTTGCTCGGTCGCGGCAATAAATCCCAGGTTGATTTTGTCTCCCAGTAATCCCGCCAGGGCACCCATGGAAAAGGATGCTGCATACCAGAAGGGGTTGAGTAGGCTCACGTGTGAGTCCAGTTCCTTGATTCGCTGTTCGCACCATGAGAGATGATCGCGTTCCTCGGCTGCAGCCTGTTGCATAACAGCGCTGGTTTGAGTGTCCCTGGCTGTCAGCGCCTGCCCATGATAGAGCGCTTGTGCACATACCTCGCCGCAATGGTTGATGCGCATCAGGCGAGCAGAATAGGTTCGTTCCTCGGCGGAAAGCTCAACCTCACGCATGGTCTCTGCTGGCGACGGACGATCCCTGGGTCCGATCGAACCTGTTGTGGTTTTGATGAAAGTATCGACCTGCGTAATCAGCCGATCAAGCGGAGATAATCGCGACATGCTGTTAACCCAGGTGGGTGAGTTGCCTTCCGGCCAGGATATGTAAATGAACGTGGAACACGGTTTGGCCTCCCTGGGCGTTACAATTTACAACGAGCCGGTAGCCAGATTCGGCAACTCCATTGTCCTTGGCTATCCGCGCCGCAGTGAGGATCATGTACCCCAGAAGTTCCTGGTCGTCGGTGGTTGCATCGTTGATCGTGCTGATATGTTTGTGTGGAATAATCAGTATGTGAATTGGCGCTTGTGGGTTAATGTCGCGGAATGCCAGTACCTTGTCATCCTCATAGACAATATCTGCTGGAATATCCTTGCTGATGATTTTGCAGAATAGGCAATCTTCGCTCATGCAGAACCCCGTAAGCTCGAACTAAGAGCCGGTTTCCCGTTTGAGGACGTAGGCAGTAAATCCCTTCTCATTCAGTATATAAGCGCCAAGTTCCGCTCTTTTACCCCCATCATCGGCCATCACGTAAACACCTTCAATTTTCAGTTTTGGCAGGTTTTTACGAAGCAGAAGAAGCGGCACGTTGAGACTACCGGGCAACTTGTCGCCTTCCACTTCTTTCGGGCTCCTGACATCAATAATGTAGGTTTTGGGGTCGCCTTGTTCGATCATCTCGTTGGTTTCTTCCAGGGTGACTGTCTCAATAACGGGACTCATGAGGAGGCTTTGAAAATCAGGCGCAGACAAACGCATCAAGGTCCCGTTTGTCGTCATGGTCACGGTGGCGTTTCTTGGGATGTCGCTGACCAATGCATCCTGACCGAAATTATCGCCAGCCTGAAATTCTGCGAGCACAACGGTTTTGTCGCCACTGCTCCTTTCAACTTTGGCTTTTCCCGCTTGAATGACATAGAAATAGTCGCCAGTGTCGCCTTGCTTGATAACGATTTCGTCCTTTTTGTATTGGACCTCTTCGAACTTTCCGAATAACGTCTGGATATTTGCGGGAGGAATGAACTCAAATAAAGGTGAGCTAAGCAGGGTCGACATCCAGTCGATGCCTTCTTCTTCCACATCATCCGTAGAAACTTCAGAGGGTCCCTTACCGAAGAAGCCGAGGTCGACCCGCTCAATACTGAGAATTCTTGATTCTTCAGTTGAAACCGCCGTCAGCCGATGAGGAGAATTGTTGTCGATCGGATCGAGCAGGACTTTTTCACCTGCTTTCCGGTTCTTGGCTTCAAACTTTTCGTCCAGGAGATCAATACTACCGGATACCAGCCAGTAAACTTTTGAGTCTTCATCAGTACGCTTGAAAACCATCTTGCCTTTAGCAACGGAAGAGAGCGTGGCTTTGGCAGTAATTTCCTTAAAGTCACTGTCGCCCATATGATTAAATGGGCTGAGGGCTCTGATCTTTTCGAGTTCTTCACTTTCCATTATTGTGGAAACCTTTCTCTCCGTAGTATCTTCATGACCTCTCCATTAGTGTCTTCAAGGGTAAATTGACACCAAATCCAGATCGCGCATTATAGATAACGCCTCCCATGTTGGGTAGGTGGTATTTTCGCTGTGCATTCTAACTCGTATCTGGGCCTGAAGAATCACGAACCTCTCGCAAGCGGGTGAAAGTGGTTGAAATTGTTAGCCATGAGAGTGGCCACTGTAGACTGGTGGCTCTCAGCAGACAGTGGTCCAAGGAGTACTGCATATAACAGCCCATGCTCAGTGGATCTTTTCTGAACATAAGAATCGAGCCCAAGTTGACTCAGGGCAATCTGTTTTTCTTCGGCACCTTCCAGCCTGGCAAATACACCCACCTGGATGATTAGACCTTTAAGAGGCAAATCGATTGCAGGAAACTCACGCCGGTTAAACGCGGGAGCCTCCTCTCGTTGGCTGAACTCCGCTGGTTTTGCTGGCTTCTTACCCGGACCGATGTTGGACATGGTGATGAGAATCGCGAGCAAAAGACTGGCAGCAATCGCGAGCAAGGCTTTTGACTTTTTAGTAAGGCCGAGAGGTCCTGACGTTCTCTGGCGAAGTACTTCTCTCAAAGTAGCGATACTCTTGGTAGTTTCCGGCATGGTCAGCTCGAGTTGCCTGGCATTAGCTTGCTTATCTCCTCCTTGATTCCCTTTGAAGTCGTTCCTGGCGTTACGCTGCCCGGTGTCGTCGCTTGATGGGTCAGCTGTATCATCTTTCGTACCATCCGGAACATGGGTATCACTGTCGGCGAATTTTGTACCGGGGGCAGCCGACACGATAATAACGGTAACATTATCTTTGCCACCGCCTTCCAGCGCTGCCTGGATCAGACGATTGGTTAATTCCTGGTCAGTTCCGTCCTTCTGCAGTATTGCCTGGATTTCGGATTTACTGACGCAATCAGTCAGACCATCGCTGCAAAGTAAAATTTTTTGACCTGGTTTCCACTTGTCGCTGACACTATCCGCCCTCACCGTTTCAAGTTCCTGCACGCCGAGAGCGCGAGTTACTGCATTCTTGCGAGGGTCGGTTTCAGCCTCTTCTGGTGTTATTTCCCCCTGATCAACGAGGGACTGGACTAACGAGTGATCTACAGTGACCTGTCTGATCTCTCCCTTGTCGAGCAAATAGGCCCTGGAGTCACCTACCCAGAATATGTTGTACAGGCTGCCATGTGAAAGTAGAAGCACAATGGTAGTGCCCATGTTGGTGCCCATGCCGTCGCTCTCTGCATAAGCCTTGATCTGTGAATGCGCAAATTCGATTGCCTGGTTCACACCGTGACCTTCGCCAATCATTTTCGTGACGGTATAAGTTGTTATTGCGCTGGCGACTTCGCCGAATCCGAGGCCTCCCATGCCATCGGCTACAATCCAAAGCCCTTTTTTTCCGTCACAGACATAACTATCTTCGTTGTTATCACGAATATTACCTACATGTGTAGCGGCGCCGTATTGATGCAAAAATGGTTCCTAAATGCTGTTTGCGGACATCTTACAAGGGAAATTATTGTCTACCATTCTTCAGCATAATGCCATAGGCAATGGCACCAATGGCGCTGGCAGAGCGCCAGGATCCCTCGAGATTCGCATTCCAGAAAACGGCTGGCAAAATGTTCGTACTCGCTATATTCTTTGCAATCTAAAAGATAGACAAAACACGGTTGGATGGCTAAAGAGAAGGTAGAAGTTGGGGTCATGTTTGCGGACGTTACCGGGAGTACAAAGTTGTATGAAACTCTCGGTGATGAAAACGCCAATAGGATAATTGGTAAAGTCATAGACATCATGGCGAAGATAACAGAAGGCCATCAGGGCTTCGTTATCAAGACCATAGGCGATGAAATTATGTGCCGATTCTCTTCTGCTAACGATTGCGTTAGGGCAGCCATAGAGTGCCAGGAAGAAATCTCCGCTGGTATTCAGGGCGAGGATGTTGAAATTTCCATCAAGGTCGGATTACATTTTGGGCCGGCGATATTGATGGAAGATGGTGACGTATTTGGTGATGCTGTGAATGTTTCTGCGAGGATGGCTGGCATTGCCAAAGGCGCGCAGATCATCACCACGCAAGAGACCGTCGCGTTGTTGGACCCTGATCTCCAGGACATGAGTCGTGAGTTTGATAAAACCAACGTTAAGGGCAAGGAAGAGGAAATAGTCGTCCACCAGGTCGTGTGGGAAGCAAGCGGCGATGTCACTCGAATCGAGATTTCAACCGTCGAAGTCACGGAAAAAGTAAAGTATCTAGCGCTCGAATTCCAGGGCAACCAGCAGCGTCTGGCGTCAGATGACCATCGCACCTTCGTTATTGGCCGCGGGGTACAGAGTGATTTACTGTGCAAAACCCGCCTGGCGTCCCGCGCCCATGCGACGCTGGAGTTTCGCCGGGGCAAATTCCTGCTGACGGACCAGAGTTCCAATGGAACCTTTATCCGGACGGATGATGGAGAGGATATCTTCCTGCGCAGGCAGGAGTTAATGCTCTGGGGTTCAGGTTATATAGGCCTCGGCGAGGAGATCTCCAAAGAAGACCCGAATGATGTGATTCGCTATATCTGCGAATAGCTGCCCGATAGTCCTGAAATTGCCGTAAGCTCTAGGCAAACAGGCAAAAAAATCGCACAATACACAGTTCTGTCCAGATTATATGATGGATGAGTTGCAGGTATGTCTAAACATCGACCTGATAGCTCTGACTCGGATGAAACTGCCATTCGTCAGCAGCCAAATGACGACGAGACCAGGGTAAAGGACAAGTCTTCTACGGAAGACGAATCTGCAGCGGCAGAAACCATCCTGCGAAAGCCTGTGGCTAATGAAAGCGCCACCATTCTTCGGGAGCCGGCTAAAGACGGTTCTGACAACGCCACCATTATAAGAGCATCGACCCCGGCGGTCGGCAACGACCAGGCGACGATTTTACGTGGTGCAAGCGGAAGAAATGACGCCACCGCGGTAAGACCTGCAGTCGATGATGATGCCACTGTGATAAATCCTGACATCGACGACGATGCAACAGTCATTGACGGTGGCAGGGAGACGGATTCTGATACCACTTATATTGCCTCAGTAGGCAGGCAAATAGAGTCCAAAGGTAACTCCGAAGCAGGCAGGCTGCTCAAAAACCGTTTCGTGCTGGAAGAGAAAGTAGGCAGTGGCGGTATGGGAGATGTCTATAAAGCTCTCGACTTGAGGGCACAGGAATCCCAGGAAAAGAACCCTTATATCGCGGTCAAAATGCTGAACGAGAATTTTTCCCAGCATAAGGATGCGTATCTCTCTCTCCAGCGCGAGATGGCAAAAACACGCGGGATCCCGCACAAAAATATCATGGGGGTGTATGACTTCGACCGTGAAGGTGACACGGTATTCATGACCATGGAACTCCTCACCGGAATGCCGCTTGATGACTATCTTAAAGAGCATCCGGAAGGGGTCTCGATAGAGGATGCCTGGAATATCATCGATGGTATCTGCCAGGGGTTAAGCCGGGCGCATGGTGCAGGTATTGTCCACTCGGATTTTAAGCCAGGTAATATTTTCTACACGGAAGATAAAGTAGCCAAGGTATTCGACTTCGGTATCGCAAGAGCGGTATCGAATCCTGGTGATCTCAAGGCGGATGGTGAAAAAACAGTTTTTGATGCTGGGTCTCTGGGTGCTCTGACACCCACCTATGCCAGCTACGAAATGCTCAAAGGCATGGAACCCTCAAAGTCAGATGATGTCTACGCCGTCGCGCTGGTAGCCTACGAACTCTTTACCGGTAAACACCCCTACGACAGAGTCCCGGCCGACAAGGCACTCGATCGCGGAATGACTCCAGAGCGCGTCCCCTCCCTCAAAAGACGTCACTGGAAGGCGCTGAGGAAAGCCCTGGAAATCAAGGGTGAAAACCGCACCCAGTCGATTGATGAATTCCAGGAAGGCATGTTCAGTGAGGATCCGCCGATTCTTCGTAATACCGCGATTGCTGCGGTTTTACTGGCTTCAGTGGGTTTTGGGGTCTACTCCTATTTATCGGGGCCCGTTGAGGAACCGCAGGAATTACAGGACTTTAGGCTTGCCCTGGAAGGTAATGAAAATTCATTGCGGGGACAGTTGGAGACACCAGACTGGGGCTCAGAAGTCTGGCATGACCAGGTGTACACGGGCTTGAACCGAATGAAAAGCGCCTATTTGAATATGCAGGATGACTGGGCCGAAGAAGTCGGTGAGACAGATCTTGACGCCTATTCAAATAACGTGACGATAAAAGAAGAAGAAGTGCTGAACGCCTATCTTGAAGAAATAGGCAGACTTCGCATTGAAGGAAGTAACTTGCCTAACGATTGGGACAGTGTGAAGAATGCGCTTGAGTTCCTGGATGAAGCGGAAAGGCATATGCAGCAAGTGGAGCAGAGAAAATATCATTTGTTCAATCCCGCCGATACCACAGCAGAAAAAGGAGTTCTCAACGTTGTGCTGCAGCAGCGAAGGTATGCCAATACTGACTATGAAGAAAAGGATGCCAAGCAGAAAGCGGCTGAACTTGCTGCGACTCTGGCGGCCGAAGAACTGAGACTGGCGGATGAGGCTGAGGCCAGAAGGATGGATGCCTATGACACCCATCTGTCGACGCTCAGAAATATCCTGCGCTGTAAGGGTGAAATTCCATCGAAAGCGGGCGATGCCAACTACACCGGCGAAGATGAATTGACCCTGCTTGGTACAACCATTACCAACTTGCAAAATACCTATGCAGCCCGGTACGAGGTTGACCGGGAGAATATTGCCAAGGCGATAGCCGGTTGCATCGCGTTGCGAATTGCCGTGGCAAAACCAGCAAGAGCCCGGGAAGTCAAGGAAAGAGTGATGACTTACTTACCGGGAGAGCCTCTCATATCGAATATCGTAATTACCGACAAAGATCCCTGTACAGCCAGGGGACTGGAAGGGAAAGGCCGCCGAAGCCGCAGTTACTGTGAGGATCGGTTATCGGAAGGATTTCCCGGACCGCGCCTGGTGGTCATTCCGGGCATTCCAAGAGGCATCAGCAAATTCGCCATCAGCCGCACCGAAATCAATATTGGGGACTATAACAAGTATTGCGATACGGTCGCCGACTGTAACGATCTTCAGGGGGAGCCTAAAATTCCAGCCACGAATCTGACCCTCGCTCAAGCAAACGCTTACGCCGCCTGGTTGTCCGAAAAAAGTGGCCGCTCCTATCGCTTGCCCACAGTGGAAGAATGGCACCACGCCGCTCAAACTGAGAAGGTGATAGTGGATGCTAATGTCAATTGTACCGTGGATTCACGCGGTGTTCGGCTGGGTGAAAAGTTACTGGGTGCGCTGTCAGGAAGACCTAACGACTGGGGCCTGTACAACTATGTGGGTAATGCGCGCGAATGGGCAATACGTGAAGATGGCAGCCTGCTCGCCGTTGGCGGGGCGCATACGGATCCAAAAAGCGAGTGCAGTATTGACAAGTGGGTTGCCCATAGCGGTGAAGCTGACCCTGTGACTGGATTCAGGATTCTCCGCCAGATTTAACCCGAGACTTGCTTCGAGTTCAGTAAGCGGCCACTAACATCACATGAATACTCCCCAGAAAGTGATTTCCCGGAACGGGATATTGGCGCCGCAGATAGACTAGCAGCGCGATATACGATACCTTTCCCTGTCTTATGCCACTCGCAACAGTAGTCATTTTAGTCGGCACAAGTTTCTCGATGCATAGAAGACTGACCGCAAGCTAGATTGAAAATTGAGATGTTCCCGTGGTGTACCAACATTTGTTTTGACCGTAAATTTAGGAGCCTGAAAGGGAACTGCGTAGTAAATGAGTAAACATCACAGACACTGTGTCAGGGTTTTGCTGATTTTGGGCAGTTTTCTTGTCATGGGCGCAGCGGAATTTCCGCAGTTTCGGATGGAGGAATTGGAGTTTGTAACCCGGGTTGTTGATAAGGACCTGTTTAAGGAACCAGAAACTATTGATATTCCCCGGGTTTCCGCCCGGCTGTATGGCGAGGGCGAACTGGAGCGCCTGCCTGTCGACAGGATCATCATAGAAGGCGTAGTGCCGCATCCAGATCAGGAAATTACCCAGGAAATTATCCAGGAGATTATTGACCAGAGGTTTTTTGAACTACAGGCAACCGACCTGGATGACAATGGGTTTACTTCAAGGGATCTGGATGATATCGGAAGATTTCTCCGGCAGATTATAGACCGCGGATCTGAGCCAGATGAGGAAGACGCCCAGAATCTCATTCGGATGGTTGAATTGATAGAGAATCAGCGGGGTTGGATCACCATTGAGCAGCTCGATGCTATTGCCCTTGCTGTCACTGAGCACTACCGGGAACGCGGTTTTATTCTGGCTACCGCATTTATCCCGGAGCAGGAGGTGGTTACCGATCCTGAGACCCAGGAAAAAGTGATCAGGCTGAGCGTTCTGGAAGGGCGATTGGGCGACGTTATCGTGTCCAATAATGAGATCTTCAAGGATTCGATCATAATGGCGTCCTTTAGCAATGAAATCGGCGAGCCAGTGACCGAAGAGCAGATAGAAAGCGCCCTTCGTCGGATAAATGATTTACCTGGTGTGCGTGTTAGGGGATCATTCTCTCCTGGTACCAATATAGGTGAAACTCGTTTAAACCTCGGTGTTTTGCAAGAACAGTCCTGGACTTCGTCAATTCTTGCCGATAACCACGGATCTGAAACGACGGGTGTGATGCGGCTGTTTGCGACGACCCGCTGGCTGAATATTGGCAACAGGGGGCATCGGCTGGTTTTGGGTCTTCTGCGCTCGGAAGGACCGGATTCAACGACCTATGGTTTACTTGAGTATGAGCTGCCCTTTACCAGGAACGGGCGCGGCAGCTTAAGGGCGTCGATTAGTTCTAACCAGTTCTCCGTGACGAGCCTGGCGAACTTGCCCGAAATTATTGGTGAGACTGACAACTACGCTATAACGGCTTCCTATCAGTTTCTCCGCGGTAGAACCCGGAGTTTTAGGGCGGTGGCAGGTTATACGCAGAAGGACGTGCTATTCCAGGTTGGGCAGTTGACGACCTTGTCCACGGACCAGGTCATTGAAACGTTTTCGGTTGCGGCGGATTACACGCAGCTATGGGATAGGCAGAAACTGCTGTTTACGGGACGCCTGGCGATTGATCAGGGACATATTATCGCTGGTGAAGTGAGAGGCCAATCGACGGATTTTACAAAGGTATTGTTTAACGCCAACTTGTTGAAACGTTTCAGTATTTACAACTGGTTGACGAAAAAGAATAATCCGGAGAAGTTGAAAAACACCTTCTTCAATTTTGTGGTTAAGGTCAATAGCCAGTATACGGAGAAGTTTTTGTCATCTGTAGAACAGTTTTCATTAGGAGGGCCGAATGCAGTACGGGCTTTTGGAGTTGCCGATGTTTCGGTGGATAGCGGGATCTATGCTGGCTTTGAACTTTTTTTCGATCTGCCGGTGGACCCGGTAAAAATGTTCAAGTTACCGCTTGACCCACTTAGGCCTTACTTTTTTTATGATTACGCCTATGGGGTCGCACGAGGACTGGGCGGTGCAAAGGATCGTGATGCAGTGATTAAGGGGTATGGCCTGGGGATGCGGGTGAGTTGGCCAGGGATGGGAGTAGCGAATTTAATACTGGCAAAACCTCAATCAACAAAATATCAGGACAATTTTTTAGATGCTACGGGTAAGTCACGAGTTTACCTGGATGTAACCTACCAAATTCGTTAACAAGAAAACCTGAGGCAGATGCGGAATAGGTCATCTCGCAAGGTAACAAAAATCAGGCGCAAGAATAGATATTCTCCCGCGCTTGTCTCCACTCGTCGCCACCAAATCCAACACCGGTTAAGACCGCTCACTTCCTTCATGCTCGAAAAAGGCCTGCTCGCATCAGGACTGATGGCGAGCCAGTTGCTACTTGCACCATTGGCGATCGCTGGCCCAGAAGGTGGCGTTGTTGTATCGGGTAAAGGGAGCGTAACCAGCGTCTCACCTCTTGAAACCCATATCGCCCAGGAATCCCAAAATCTGCTGATGAATTTTGACAGTTTTGATGTGGGTGTGGATGAATCTGTGCTGATTACCCAGCCGAATGCCGCTGCATGGTTCGTCGGTCGAATCGTTGGCGGATCACCCACGGCTATATTTGGCAGCATCACTGCGAACGGTCGCATCGCGCTCGTTAATCCGAGAGGCGTGATATTTGGCGAGACCTCTTCTATCAGCGCAGCGAGCGTCTTTGCTTCATCTCTTGAGCTCAATACCGACGACCTTTTCAATGGTGAGGAAATCACCTTGCAAGCTGTTACGGGCGCCGGCGGCTATGTCATCAATCACGGATTGATTTCCGCTTCTCTCGGCGGTGAGGTCACACTCCTTGGTGAAACCGTTGCCAATACGGGTGTCATCCTTGCGACCCTGGGTCATGTCAATCTTGCCTCCGGTAGCAGGGCTGTCGTTCGATTTGGCTCGGAACAACTCATAGGAATTGAGATAACCGCGGAGGTGCTCGAAAACAACGCGGGCCTCAGGGCGGCTGTCAGCAATACCGGGACCATCAATGCTGATGGTGGCATGGTGATGCTAACGAGTTCTGTCAGCAAAAGCCTGTTTGACTACGCCGTTAACAACACGGGCGTGATCAAAGCAAAGCAGGCGGAATATAAAAATGGCGTCATTCGACTGTTTGGCGCTGGCAGCAGTGTTTTAAATACCGGCACGCTGGATGCATCCAGCACATCAGTTGATGGTGGACGAATACAGATTGTTTCCACTGAAAATGTGATCGTCACTGAGGCGGCGATCGTGGTCGCAACATCTGCAGCGGCGAACGGCGGCACGGTAGAATTGTCAGGGAAGAACGTGCTCGTCAGCAACAATTCCCTTGTTGACGTGTCTGGCGCAATTGGCGGCGGTTCGATACTTGTTGTTGCTGATGAAACAGCGTCACTGGATTCCAGCGTCTCGTTGGTGGCAGATGCCACATTGCAGGGCGATGGTGGGCTGATTTCTGTCAGTGCCGAGACTGTGAATTTCTCTGCCAGCGTATCGGCTGTCGGCGGAGACATAAGTGGTGATGGCGGCACCGTTGAATTGACGGCTTTGAGCGAACTCAACTTTGACGGTTCTGTTGATGTGAGTGCGCCTGCCGGTAAAACCGGTGATCTTATTTTGAATGCACCCAGCATCACCATTGATGATGATTCTGGCATTCATAGCGCAGCACTTGGACGATCGAGAGCGGATATAGAGATCAATGCGTCGCATATTGTTGTGCTCAATGATCTTGACAGTAATACCTTAGATCTGGGTTCCAACAATCTTGTTATCAATGTTGATGGCCTGGCGCTCAGTGCTGCCGAATCTGATGCCATCGGTTTTATGATGATTGGTGCGAATGACACGATTCGAACCGATGGCACGATTACAGTTCAAGTCACCGATGGCAGCGTCAACGCCAACGCACTGATTGATATTGCCGGTCGTATCGAAAGTAAACCCCAGCCCGCACCGTTACCCAATGAGCCGCAGAATCCTGGCAATAATATTGCACTTGTGGCAAATCAAGGCCGCGTGAGGATCAGGTCCAGCGCCGAGCTCAACGCAAGTTCCGATGATCCGAATGCCGAGCCGGGGTCAATCCTGATCCACGCGTCCGGATACAACGGCGATAATGAATCGGGAACTGTACTCTTCTTTGGCACAGCAGATGTTTCCAGCAGTGCTGGAATGGGCGGCTCAGTCAAGTTGTTGGGGGATAGAGTTGG
>JACZXW010000013.1 GCA_022571415.1 Pseudomonadota bacterium | reverse complement strand
ATATCTGTGATATTCATGGCGACCGGCCTTTGAAAAGTTACAGTGTCTACAGTATCGCCAAGGCGGGACTTGCCATGATGACACGAGGCCTTGCCAAGGAGCTGGCGCCGGAAGTCAGGGTGAACGGGATCGCCCCTGGCGCCATTCTCTGGCCGGAAAAACAGGCTGAAGTTAAAGACAGCACCAAGGCCACTATCATTCGCCAGATACCATTGAAGCGTCAAGGCGCGCCGGAAGATGTCGCCAATACCGCGGTATTTCTGGCGCGAGATGCGCCCTATATCAACGGCCAGATACTGTCAGTCGACGGCGGCAGATCGCTTAGTTAAGTTAGGCCAGCAACATTCCAGAAATTATCACTTTGGGCTAAGGCTACATCACTTGCGCCCGGCTGAGGGACCTTCCCTTCTCCAGGCAAACCGTCCCTGGTACGGCCGCGCTCCCGGCGCGGCTTTTAGCCTTACGAAGGGAAGGTCCCTCAGCCGGGCACAAGCGATTCTTCGCGAGATTCCTGCGAGGTGTGTAACGGAAGATCTTAGAAATAGGCTAGTCCCTCCGGTACGAAGAGCCGAACACTCTCTGCACAAACTATTAATACGGGAGTAGCAATTAGACTCTATTTCCGCACAGAACCTAATGAGTAAACATGGATCAGTTGTTGGTTTTTTCTCTTGTCACTGCCCGGTGTCCGATATCGGTCCTGAAGTACATATTTTCAAAGGAAACGTCGTTGACCAGTTGATAGGCCGCTGACTGCGCTTCTCCTACGGTTCGACCTGAAGCTGTTACACCGAGCACCCTGCCGCCACTGGTTATAACAACGCCATCTTCGAGTTTAGTCCCGGCATGGAATATCTTGCCGCTTTTCAGGCCGGTAAGACCTTCAACGGGACACCCCGTGGCATAGTCTCCCGGATAACCACCAGAGGCGATAACGACAGTCAGCGCGACATCGTCATCAAACTCAATTTTCTTTCCCGCGAGGTTGCCCTTGGTAGCGTCAATACACAATTGAACCAGATCGGATTTCATTCTCATCATCACCGGTTGAGTCTCCGGGTCTCCGAATCGGCAATTAAATTCAATGACCTTTGGTAAACCCTTCTCGTCGATCATCAACCCAGCATATAAAAACCCCGTATAGGGATTGCCCTCTTCAGACATACCAGCAATCGTGGGTTTGATGACCTGTTCGATTATTCGATCGTGAACCTCAGGGGTCACAACCGGTGCGGGTGAATATGCTCCCATACCACCGGTATTCGGACCCTTGTCACCATCATAAGCGGCCTTGTGATCTTGTGAAGAGGCAAACGGCAAAAAGTTCCTGCCATCCGCGATCACGATAAAGCTGGCCTCCTCGCCGATGAGAAACTCTTCAATCACGACACGGGCACCCGCCTCGCCAAACGCATTGCCACTGAGCATATCCATAATGGCGAATTCAGCATCGGCGCGGTTATGTGCGATGACCACGCCTTTACCTGCCGCCAGACCATCAGCTTTGATCACTACCGGCATCAACATGTTTCTGACAAATTCAGCCGCCAGATCAGCGTCTTCGAAACTGCCGTATCGGGCAGTCGGGATGCCGTGCCTCTTCAGGAAATCCTTGGTAAAACTCTTTGACCCTTCCAACCGTGCCGCGTCCTTACCCGGCCCCAGACATGTCAGACCCGCCGCCTGAAATCGATCGACCACGCCTGCCACTAGCGGCGCCTCAGGTCCAATAATGGTCAGGCCCACATCATGGCTGCGCGCAAATTCGATCTGCCCATCGAAGTCCATTACGTCGATATCAACATTTTCCATCTTGTCATCAGTTGCAGTTCCGGCGTTTCCCGGCGCAACGAACACTCGCTCTACTTCCGCCGACGCCGCTGCACGCCAGGCCAGCCCGTGCTCCCGTCCGCCGCTTCCAGTCACCAATATCTTCACATTCGTGTTCTCTGCCCTGCTTTTAAATCGCCCTAGTGACGAAAGTGACGCATCCCGGTAAACATCATCGCCATATTCGCCTCGTTGGCGGCAGCGATTACCTCTTCATCGCGAACCGAGCCCCCAGGCTGGATAACTGCGCATATGCCGGCTTCTGCGGCCGCATCAATACTATCCCGAAACGGGAAAAACGCATCTGAAGCCATCACGGAACCGGTAACTTGCAGATCCTCATCCGCAGCTTTCATCCCGGCGATGATTGCGCTATAAACCCGGCTCATCTGGCCCGCCCCCACACCGATAGTGCGGCAATTCTTTGCGTAGACTATTGCATTGGATTTCACATACTTGGCCACTTTCCAGGCAAACAAAAGATCGCGCCTTTCTTCATCCGTTGGCTCACGCTTTGTTACAACTCTTAACTGAGTATCATCCAAAATGGCAGTATCCCTGCTTTGCACAAGCAAACCGCCATTGACACGCTTGAAGTCCATAGTCTCGGAAGCATTGGAACCGGGTGCTGAACAATCGAGGATACGGATATTCTTTTTCGCGGCAAAAACCTGAAGCGCTGCTTCTTCGACCCCGGGCGCTACAACTACCTCTGTAAACTGTTGCCTGTTGACAATTTCCTGGGCCAGTGCGCTGTCCAGCGCCCGATTAAAGGCAATGATCCCCCCAAAAGCAGACGTCGGGTCAGTTGCAAACGCCAATCGATAGGCTTGAATCAGATTTTCATTTTCCGCGACCCCACAGGGATTGGCATGCTTGACAATGACACAAGCCGGTTCCGAAAAAGAATTCACACACTCAATGGCGGCGTCAGTATCGGCTACATTGTTATAGGACAGTTCCTTACCCTGTAACTGCCTCGCGGTGGAGACACTGGCGCCTTCTACATCTTCGTCGATGTAGAAGGCGGCACGCTGGTGAGGATTCTCCCCATAGCGCATCTCCTGTTTCTTTATAAACTGGTTCGTTAAGCTACTGGGGAAGGGTTGGGAGACTGACGGCTCCCCCGGGCTGTTCATGGCAACACTGTCAATGGAGCTCAGATAATTCGAGATAGCCGCATCATATTTTGCCACATGGGCGAAGGCCTTTGCGGCTAACCGGAATCTAGTTGCCCGACTCAACATACCCATATTGTTTCGCATTTCCTCGGTGATTGCCGGGTAATCACTGATGTCAACGACGACAGCAACGCTTTCAAAATTTTTTGCAGCAGACCTGAGCATGGCGGGCCCGCCTATATCGATGTTTTCTATGGCTGCTGCCAAACTGCAGCCAGGCCTGGCAATCGTCTGTTCAAACGGATAGAGATTAACGATAAGCAGGTCAATAGGTTCAATGCCATGTGCCTGCATCACCTGGGTATCGATACCCGAACCATCGGCATTGCGTCTGCCCAACAGGCCACCATGAATTTTTGGGTGCAGCGTCTTGACCCTACCATCCATCATCTCCGGGAATTGTGTGTAGTCGGACACTTCCCGGACCTCAATGTCATTCTCCCGAAGCAGGTCGTGAGTGCCACCAGTCGACAACAGGGCAAGGTCAAAACTTTTTAATTCCTTCACGAACCTGATCAGATCAGATTTGTCGGAAACGCTAATCAACGCGGTTCGAATCGGTACGCTTGGCATAGTGAAACCCTAAAGCAGGCCATACTTCCGGAGTTTTTTTCTCAGGGTGCCCCTGTTCAATCCGAGAATGCTCGCAGTTTGACTCTGGTTATTGTTCGTAAACTGCAGAACACAGCTCATTAAAGGCACTTCAACTTCAGTTAGAACCAGCTCATACAAATCTGTTACCTGCTGATCACCCATGGTATCCAGATATTCTTTCACGGCATCTTCAACGGATCCCGCCAGAGACTTTTCTGCTCGTGGTTCTCTCATCGTTACCTCACGCCGCCAACCGTGATGGCGAGAATCGATCATCAATCAGTGTCAACTGCGCCCTGGTGGATTCAAGCTGGTTAAAACAATTTTTAAACTCCCGCGCTTCGTAACCATGATGTGCGTCCAGGTACCAGCCCACATGTTTACGCGCCACCCTTACACCAGTTTGCTCCCCATAGAAATCGGACAAGGCCACGATGTGCCCTCTCATTGTCTCCCGAATCACTTCAGCAGCAGGCGCTGAGCCCAACTCCCCGGTGACGAGGTAGTGAGCAATCATGCCGGGCAACCAGGGCCGCCCTTGTACGGCCCTGCCAATCATTACGCCATCGGCCCCGGTAATGTTCAATACGCGTTCAGCACAAAGCGGCGTGGTGATATCACCATTGGCGATTACCGGAATCGCAACTGAATTTTTCACCTTTGCTATAGACTCGTAATCGACTTCTCCGGCAAATCTGCATTGCCGGGTACGACCATGGACTGTCAGCAACTGTACGCCGCAGCTTTCAGCTATGCGGGCAATTTTCACGGCGTTCATCTCTTCCCGTGACCAGCCGAGGCGAATCTTCAAGGTTACTGGTACATCCACTGCCCTGACCACAGCCTGAAGAATTAAACCCACCAGTGTTTCATCTCGAAGCAATGCGGAACCCGCTGCTTTTCTGCAGACCTTTTTCGCCGGGCAACCCATATTGATATCAATTATTTGCGCACCCAGGTCAACATTTCGAGCCGCCGCAATCGCCATCATTGCTGGTTCTGCGCCCGCAATCTGTACCCACCGAGGTTCAGCTTCACCGTTGAAACGCAGTCGATGGGCAGATTTCGCTGTCCCCCAGAGCCTGGCGTCACTCGTCACCATTTCCGATACAACCCAGTCGGCGCCAAACTGGCGGCAATAATTCCTGAAGGGTTGGTCTGTAACCCCGGCCATGGGCGCAACAATGACGCTACTTGAACGAATAAAAGAGCCTATCTTCAACATGCTATGGGAACTGACCTGCAAAGAGCGCAGATGATAACAGCAACAAATTCATTCACCAACGGGTGCTGCGCCCTATGGACGATGCTGGATTACCTTGAGATTGTAGCCCAGAGCATTTTTACCCGGATCGGCGATCTCAAGCGAAAAGCGGACCTCCGTGTTACCCGGGATGAAACGCAGCCCGCGTAATTCTCCTGCCAGATAATTTTCAGGACGAAACCGCCGCTGGGCCACCAGGTTATTGTCAATGTCCTGAAACTGCAGTTGCAGAACAGGAAACAGCTGGCGATATCTTGCCGAATTTCGAACGATGGCGTCGATGATCAATGCGCCCTCGGCATCAGGATGTGCTCGAATGACAAGATTCGAAGTGAAAAGGGCAGCAGTATTCGAGTATTCAGGCAACTCACAGCCAATCCAGGCACACACAAAAAGGTACGCCTGTCGATACTCGACCTGCTGTGCATAGATGCCGCGGTTAAACCAAGCATACTGCAGCAGACTCGACATCACCAGCACCAACAGGGCGGCAAACCAAACCGGATGCGTCGACTGACGGGCAACTTGTTCACCCACGAGATTCTCCGGATCATCCTCCAGATCAAGCAACGAGACCAGAGTCGTTGACTCAGCCTCTTCCTCTTCGATGTCCAGTGCCACTTGCCCATCGACGACGAAATCATCTTCGTATGAATCAGCGTCAGATGAATCTTCATACCCGGATTCTTTGGCGCCAGCCGTCTCTTCGAGGCCCTGAAGCGCGACAAAAACTTCCCCAACATAAAGATCCCAGTCCTGCCAGTATCCGGATTTAATCTCATCAACACCAAAATCCAAAAGCTCCTGGCGCGTATCCTTAATATCTGCAGCGGCGCTTTCTTCAACTTTCTGCGCATTCGCCTGGAAAATTCGCAGACAGGCCCCGCAACGCACGGCGCCGGACGCCATTTCCATCTGCTCAGGAGTGACTCGAAACGACGTATCGCAGACCGGGCAACAGGTAATGAACGCCTGGTCCTCGTTCATTTCCTGGCCTGCAGGCACGACCAGCCGTCGTCGTTTCGCCTTTGTACAAATCTAATTTTCCCAGCGTAAGCGGATTCTACCCAGGATTGTTGTGAAACCATGATGCCCGACAAAAGCAGGTCCCCGTCTTTTTTCAGCAACGATACCAGCAAGCCGGAGAGATCAATTAAAGGTTGCGCAAGAATATTCGCGATCACCAGATCTGCTTCCTCAAAGTCGGCTCCATTGAAATTAAAACTATCCGGTGAGCCTGCCCGTAACTTGTGTCCTACATTGTTTTTCATTGCATTATCCCGGGTTGCGGTTAAAGCCTGCGGGTCATTATCGACAGCCCAGACCTCATCCGCTCCAAGTCGCAACGCAGCAATACCCAGAATTCCGGATCCACTGCCATAGTCAATCACCCGCTTACCTTGCAGATCGTGTGAATCAAGCCATTCGAGACACAATCTCGTCGTGGCGTGGGATCCCGTGCCAAACGCAAGGCCAGGATCCAGGTTCACCACAACGGCATCAGAATTTTCAATCTCCATGTCTGAGGGGACCACCCAGAGACGACGACCAAACTGCATGGGATGGAAACGAGACAGCCACTCACGTTCCCACAACCTATCAGACAGTTCTTCTGTGAATAACACCTTGTATCCCGATTCCTCTATCTGCTGCTCCAACTGATCATGGTCCCGGTCCTGCTCGAACAAGCCACTGACATCCATCGCAGACCAGAGCGGGGTCTCTCCCGGACCAGGTTCAAAAATGGGGTTGTCGTTGCTATCAGTCACCGTCACGGAGACAGCACCCAGGTTCCAAAGGCGTGTTTCCAAGACATCAAGACTGTCTGCAGTAGCCTCAACCGTGATTTTTTTCCAATGCATCCGTTGCCTCAGTCACAGGCCTGTGCGGCTCATGTTCGTCAGATAACGAGATCAATTCCGCTGACACTCCTGTTGCCATCTTCACTGATAATTGGCACTCATCGCGATAAATCCCTCACTCCAGGCCCTTTTGACATAGATCATTGCGCCTTGCAATCAGAATACTCAAAGTCAGTTGCATTAAAAATGAACAAAGCACGGAATACTTTATGACCAGAACAATAAAAACCGAACACTTCGATGTCTTGATCGTCGGCGCCGGAATCTCTGGCGTCGGTGCGGCCTATCATCTGAAAGATCAATGTCCGGACCAGAACTTTGTTGTCCTGGAAGGAATGGAAAGCTTTGGCGGTACCTGGCTCATGCACACATATCCAGGCATCAGATCCGACAGCGACCTTTACACCTTTGGTTATAGGTTCAAGCCCTGGACCGGTACGCCGATCGCAACTGCCGATGAAATTCTTACCTACATGGGTGAGGTCATTGATGAGAACGGCTTGGACCAGCATATCCGTTATCAACACCATATCGACTCGGCGAAGTGGTGCAGCAAAAATAAAATCTGGACCCTTGAGGGTATGCGCAAGGACACCGGCGACGCGGTTCGATTTACCGGTAAATTTTTATGGATGTGCCAGGGCTACTACAAACATGCGCAAGGCTATACGCCAGCATGGAAAGACTTGGACAAGTTTAAAGGTAAAGTCGTTCACCCGCAGACCTGGCCCGACGATCTGGACTATAAAGACAAGCATGTCATCATGATCGGCTCAGGCGCAACAACCGCCACGCTTGCTCCCGCCATTGCTGCTGACTGCAGTCATGTCACGGTGCTGCAACGATCACCGACTTATTTTATTCCCGGTCGCAATGAAAATGAGCTGGTAGACAAGTTGCGCATGCTGGGCATCGACGAGAAATGGATCCATGAGATAGCACGGCGGGAAATATTGCACCTTCAAAACCATTTCACGCGCCGCTCGTTTGAAGAACCCGAAGCGGTCAAGGAAGAATTACTTGCGGGTGTGGTTAAGTATCTGGGTCCTGATTACGACATAGAAACCCACTTCACGCCTAAATACCGACCCTGGAGACAGCGCATAGCCTTCGTCCCGGATGGCGACCTTTTCGAAGGGATCAACTCGGGCAAAGCTTCCATGGTCACCGACGAAATCGAGCGTTTTACTGAGAAGGGCATTCTTCTGAAATCCGGCAAGGAATTAGAAGCCGATATTATTATCACCGCAACGGGCTTTAACCTTAGTGTGCTGGGGGAAATTAACTTCTCAATCGACGATGAGCCCCTGGATTTCGCTGAAACGGTTACCTATCGCGGGATGATGTTCACTGGCGTTCCGAATATGGTCTGGATCTTCGGTTACTTCCGTGCCAGCTGGACATTGCGGGTCGACCTAATCGGCGACTTTGTCTGCCGTCTCCTTAACCACATGAAAGACAAGGGGCTAAAAGCAGTCGTACCAAAGCTTCGACCTGAAGACAAGGACATGCCGCTCCTGCCCTGGATGGATCCGGAAAATTTCAATCCGGGCTATCTCATGCGCTCAATGCATCTCCTGCCCAGGCGAGGTGACAAACCGGAATGGCAGCATACGCAGGACTATTGGGTCGAGAAGGACGAACTGCCAAAAATCGATCTGGACGATCCCATTTTTGTTTACAAGTGAGCCAGGGGGCGCGACCTGACGATTTCCCTCTGCAGAAAATTGGTATCCACTGTCGCGTTTTTGAAACTTTCGTGATCTAAAATACGCTTGTGGATCTCGACGCTGTGGTTAATTCCTTTCAACGCGAACTCATCCAGCGCACGTTTCATCCTAACAATAGCACCGTGCCGCGTATTATCGAAAGTTATTATCTTGGCGATAAGGGCGTCATATTCATGTGGAACTGTATAGCCGTTGTATAAATGCGAATCTACCCGTACACCTGGACCACCAGGCATTTCAAGATCATAAACCAGACCTGGACTTGGGTTGAATTGTCCGTCTTCGGCATTAATTCTGCATTCAATCGCATGACCTTCAATGGTGATTTCTTCCTGGTTGAAACCCAGTCTCCCTGATGCTGCCACTTCAAGTTGCAGTTTGACCAGATCGATGCCTGTTACACACTCACTAACAGGATGCTCCACCTGTAGCCTGGTATTCATTTCGATAAAGTAGAAATCCCCTTCCTGGTACAGAAATTCCAAAGTCCCGGCATTCCGATAGCCAAGACCTCCTGCCATCCTCACTGACAAATCCAATAGCATCTGCAGGTCATCAGCCGGGATATTGACCGCGGGCGCCTCTTCCATCAGCTTCTGTTGTTTGCGTTGCAGGGAGCACTCTCTCGATCCCAGATGAATGACGTTTCCAGCGCCGTCTCCCATCACCTGCACTTCGATATGTCGCGCCCGGTCAAGAAACTTTTCGATGTACATTTCACCATTTGAGAACAAAGCCAATGCTTCCGCCTGCGCCTCGGCAAACGCGTTCTCAAATTCGGAGGCCCCACTGACCATCCTAATGCCGCGTCCTCCACCACCATGGGCAGCCTTCACGACCAGGGGATAGCCAACCTCGCTTGCAATCGATTTAGCTTCCGCCAAATTCTCTACAGATCCGTCTGAACCGGGAACCGGGTTCAGCCCGAAGGTCATCGCCATTGCCCGCGCATTTGATTTGTCGCCCATTGAGGAAATTGTCCCAGCGTCCGGACCGATGAAGGAAAGTCCTTCAGCCTCAATCAGTTCTGCGAAGTCTGCATTTTCAGCAAGGAAACCATAGCCCGGATGAATGGCATCACAAGCGAAATTTTTCGCTGCAACGACCATGCTGCTGGCATCAAGGTAGCTCCTCTCACTGATGCATACTGTTTCGTCCGCAAACTTCAGGTGCAACAGGTCAGCGTCCACCTTGGTGTAGACCGCCACGGTCTGGACACCCAGCTCACGGCAAGCACGCAGAATACGCAGCGCGATCTCGCCGCGATTCGCTATCAGCACGCGTCGGAACATGCACGTTTCCTAATAAACGGGTTCAGGCGATGGTGAATAGTGGTTGGTCAAATTCCACTGGCTGCTCATTCTCGACGAGTATGGCCTCGATGGTGCCGGGTTTGTCTGCTTTTATCTGGTTCATCATTTTCATGGATTCAATGATACAAAGCGTATCTCCCTTCTTCACCTGCTGACCCACACCAACAAATGGAGGTGATCCCGGAGAAGGCGCGAGGTAAAACGTCCCTACCATTGGTGCGCGAACAATATGTCCGCCAGGCATGGCGGCAGGTGACACTGAGGCACGGGCAGATACCTGTGTTTCGATCCCGGCTGGCGGAACACTCGGCCTGGACCCATGACGAGCGATTCGTACCGCCTCATCCCCTTCTGTGATTTCTATCTCACTGATATCAGACGCTTCCATCAGCTCGATTAATTTTTTTACTTTCCTGATGTCCATCTTTTACCTCGGAAGTTTTGCTCAGATTTTTTTGAGTGCTGCCTCGACCGCCATCTCGTAACCCTGGGAACCAAGGCCGGTGATGACACCCTGCGCAATGTCAGAAAGGAAGGATTGTTGTCGAAAGTCTTCGCGGCTATGCACGTTGGACAGGTGGATCTCAATGAACGGAATACTCACACCCAGGAACGCATCCCTCAATGCGATACTGGTATGGGTATAGGCCCCCGGATTAATCACAATGAATGATACAGACCCCTTAGCTTCATGAATCTTGTCAATGAGCTCATGTTCCGCATTGGACTGAAATGCTTCAAATTCATGACCGCTGGCCTCAACCTGGGCCTGCAGACGTCGGTTAATATCTTCCAGCGTATCAGTCCCGTATACCTCCGGTTCACGGCTACCCAATAGGTTCAGATTCGGTCCGTGAAGTACGAGTAATTTAGCCATATTTCGAATTTTCCGGGAGAAACCGTCAATTTAGTCTACTTTCCTAGGAGATGACAGTAGTATTTGAGCTTTTAATTCTTAGGAATGGCCCACTAACCTCATAGGAGCAGGCTGCAAATGTACTTTTGCACGTTTCTAGATTTTAGCTACAAATTATTCAAGATAAATTCTCTGCTCTGCACCGGATAACACAATCCTGCATCCGCACACCCCTGGTATTCTACCGTGAATTTAGCGCTATCTTGCCTAGAACTACCAGAAAAAGGGATGGAAATCACCAATTCATCGTAATAGACCTCTACATCACCGAAAAACTCATCGTGTTTCTGTTCCCCTTCGGGTATTTCCGGTAAACCCTCAAGCCCGGTAAAACTGAAGCGCTTCCTGTACAGGTAGTAACCGGGTTGCAGCAGCCAATGAAGCTGTATGCTGTCTCCGCTTTTACTGGCGGTTAGCAGGAAAGCCTCATCCACGGGTAGGAACTCTGGCGGGTCAAGCGTCTTGCCAGCCAGGCTGACACTGCCTCCGGAAACACTATGGCTCAGGGAAAGCAGTAAAACTGTAATAACGAGCTGCCGCAGGTTCATTTGTTTCGTCCAGGCTAATTGATAAACAGCATCTTTTATTTCACCGCCTGCAGACGGTACCATCAGATGATGAACCATAACGTTAATCTTCTCAGCGAGGCAATTCCACTTCAACAGCTGACCCTGCTGTTCATCCTGGTATCTGCATTGTGTGGGTGCCAGACGGGAACAGTCCCCCTGGAAGACCTAAACGCCTCAATACCGCCAGTAGAGGTGGACCCGAGAATCTTCCCTTTACTTGCAAAGGCAGAAGAGGCGTTCGCTGAGAATAGACTGACCACGCCACTGGATGACAATGCCTACCTCCGTTATCTCCAGGTCCTGTCCATTGAACCCGACAATAGTAAGGCCAATCAGGGTATTGCTGACATCGTGGAGAAATATCTTGCCTGGTCAATCGAAAATGTACAGCGGGCCAGATACCGACGTGCAAGGGACTTCCTGAACAAAGCAAGATCGGTGGATGAAAATCATCCAAACATCGCAACGGTTGAAAATATGGTCAACAGCTATGCAGAGGGGAAAACTCAAACTTTTGAACTCTCCAGAGCATCAACTGAACGCAGGGACCCGGAAACAGTGTCGACACTCGGCGAAATTGCTGCTGAAATATCCAAACTCCAGGCCACTATCATGATCGAAGCGCCTTCGGATGCAACCGGCCGCTGGATTTACCAGCAACTCAATGAGGCAACGCGAGAGCGCGTTCGGGCTCGATTCGAAATGACCAGCAGGGTTCGCATCCACCTTTACTACTAACCCGCGAATGGGCAGGTTAAAATAAACCTCAAACACACTCTACCCGGGCATCACCATTGACTGTACTGGATAACTTCAAGAATAAACTTTCTGACAGACTGGAAACTTCCTCTACCATTGGCAACGTCGGCAAGGGCATAGGCGGGGTCCTGCTTGGAACGCTTACACTGGTAAGTGTCGTCGGCTTTATCTGGGATACTGAACCTGGCCTCTTCGACGTTGCTGTTAAAACGACGGAACTTGTCGAGCAAAAGCATATTAAGCAGGTCACCGGTAGCACCACAATCGCAACCATGATTCAGCTGGCAGATGTGCTTTTGCACAAGCGCGGCGGATACCTTACCAACGACATCCTGCCGCCCGGATCCTTGATGGATAATGTGCCCAACTGGGAATTCGGCGTCATCGTGCAGATCAGGGACATGGCAAGGACCCTACGCAACAATATAAGCCGTTCACAATCTCAATCCATAGAAGATGCAGGACTTGTGAGGGCAGAGAACCAGTTCTATTTTGACAATGATACCTGGCTGCTACCCGAGACCGAGGCGGAGTATGCGAAAGGTATTGCCGCGCTGCATGATTACCTGCAACGACTGGGCGATCCGAGTCGACAATCAGCGCAGTTCTATGCTCGCGCTGACAACTTGCGAGCCTGGTTAAGTGAAGTTGAAACGCGACTGGGCAGCCTGTCTCAGCGCTTGAGTGCGAGTGTCGGCAAAAGACAGCTCGATACCTCGCTCGCAGGCGACCCAGCAGCTCGCCAGTCTACCGAAACCTATATTGAGCGCGAGATAAAAACCCCGTGGCGGGAACTGGATGACGTTTTCTACCAGTCCCGGGGGACAACCTGGGCGCTGCTCCATTTGTTGCAAGCGGTGGAAATCGACTTTCATGATGTACTGGAAAAGAAAAACGCGCTGATCAGCCTGCAGCAGATCATTCGTGAACTGGAACCGACACAGGACTCGCTTTGGAGCCCCATCATATTAAATGGAAGTGGTCTTGGCCTGCTGGCTAACCATTCGCTGGTCATGGCTTCCCATATTTCCCGGGCAAATGCAGCCATCATTGACCTGAGAAGACTTTTGGAAGAGGGGTAAAAATCTGCTTTCTACGGTTTTCTATTGGCGCGCAGTTTTGTACCATAGGCGCCTTCGAAAACTTGGGTTTATCATCATTCCGGCAACAGCGGGAATGACCGACTCAAAAAAATAACAATCCACTCGGAATCGCTTATGAGTAGTTTCACACAATTGCCACCTATCTTTGGTGTGCTTGGGCTGGTTTGTGCCTTCATTATCTATGTCCTGATGACCAGGTACCCGGAAGGAGAAGCCAAAATCCGGAAGATCGCAGATGCGATTCACGAAGGCGCCATGGTTTTTATGCACCGCGAATACTCAATGCTGTTGTTATTCGCGGCACCCCTGTTCCTGCTCATCCTGGTGTCGGACCTCGGCTGGAACACGGCTCTGTCCTTCGCGGTCGGCGCCGTAACTTCCGCCGCAGCCGGCTACCTTGGCATGTTTGCTGCGACCAAGGCTAATGTGCGAACGACCACTGCCGCCCAGAATTCTGGTGCAGCGGAGGCGCTGACGGTCGCTTTCTACGGCGGTTCAATTATGGGCCTGTGTGTCGCCTCACTTGGCCTCATTGGACTAGGGACTCTATACTGGTATTTCGGCGGTGACCCGCATACGGTTCATGCCATCCATGGTTTTGGCATGGGCGCTTCCAGCGTAGCGCTCTTCTCCCGGGTTGGTGGTGGCATATTCACCAAAAGCGCGGATATTGGTGCCGACCTGGTGGGAAAGATCGAAGCCGGTATTCCGGAAGATGATCCCCGCAACCCGGGCGTTATCGCCGATAATGTCGGCGACAACGTAGGCGATGTGGCTGGCATGGGTTCGGATATTTTCGAATCTTACTGTGGCGCCATGATCGCCACGATTGCTATCGCCTCCACCCTGGCTATTGATGCCGAATTTGGCATCAACACGCTTGCCCCCGGTTCTGGTCAGTCCACGCTGATGTTCCTGCCACTGGCGCTGGCATCTATTGGCCTGGTTTGTTCAATTATCGGTATTTTAATCGTCCGCGGTATGTCGGGCAGCGCACCGGAAACTGCGCTGAGGATGGGACACCAGTTGTCTGCCGTTGCATTGATCATTGCGGCCTATTTCCTCGTGGATTTCGCTGGTATTGCAACAGAAGTCTGGTGGGCAATCGTTGCTGGCACCGCTGGCGGGATAGTGATCGGTCTCGTTACGGAGTACTACACGTCAAAAGGGCCCATTATAAAAATCGCGGAAGCCGGTAAAACCGGTCCTGCGACCGTCCTGATCACCGGCCTCGCCATTGGCATGGAGTCTGTAGTGATCCCTATCCTCGTCATCGCAACTATTATTTATGTATCAACGGGACTCGCCGGTATATACGGTGTGGGAATAGCCGCAGTCGGTATGCTTGCAACCGTGGGCATGACAATGGCACTGGATGCATATGGCCCGGTCGCTGATAACGCTGGTGGTATTGCAGAAATGGGCGGTCTTGGTGAAGATGTCCGAAAGATTACCGACGGTCTCGACGAAGTCGGTAACACCACCGCAGCAATCGGCAAAGGGTTTGCAATCGGTGCGGCCGCACTTGCTGCGCTCGCTATTATCGCCGCTTTCGTCGAAACCATGACGGCAAATAATCCGGGGTTTTCCCTGGAACTCTCCGACCCTGATGTTCTCGTGGGTCTCTTCATCGGAGGCATGCTGCCTTTCCTGATCGCATCCATCACCATGACCGCGGTCGGTGATGCTGCCATGGAGATGATTGAAGAGATTCGTCGCCAGTTTCGCGAGATAGAAGGTCTGATGGAAGGAAAGGCAGATCCTGATCATGCAAAATGCATCGACATCGCCACCAAAGCGGCACTGAAGAAGATGATCCTTCCCGGCGTACTGGCAGTGTCTATGCCTGCTGTCGTCGGTTTCGGCCTGGGCGCTGAAACCCTCGGTGGTATGCTGGCCGGCGCTTTGCTTGGTTGTGTGCTACTGGCTCTGATGATGGCCAATGCAGGCGGCGCCTGGGACAACGCCAAGAAGTACGTAGAAAAAGGAAATCTAGGTGGCAAGGGATCTGACGTCCACGCCGCAACTGTTGTGGGAGATACCGTGGGCGATCCATTCAAGGATACTTCCGGACCCGCCATGAACATCCTTATCAATGTGATGGCAATCGTCAGCCTGGTTATCGCGCCATTGTTGTAAAGCATCGCTAAACAGCAGGGGAAAATTTGGGGTCGTGGGGTCGCGTGGGGTCGGAGTTTTTACTCTGACTCCAAATTTCCAAATTTTGACCCCAAATTTCATGCACCAGAAGGAGAATGCCAATGAGCAGACTATCCAAGAAAGCCTATGACGACCTAAGTGATGAACAGCAAACCCTCTACAACCAGATAACTGAATCTCGCAACATCACGCCGAACGAACAGATCGGCGGTCCTTTCGATGTATGGTTGTTAAACGCGGAAATGGGCAAGCGGATCGTCGGCATCGGTGGTTTTTTTCGATTCAGAACTTCAGTTGAAAGACGTTATGTCGAACTGACCATTCTGGTCACCGGGCAGTTCTGGCAGGCACAATTTGAATGGTATGCCCATGAACCGATGGCGTTAAAAGCAGGCGTTCCTCAGAGCGTAGTCGATGCGATCAGGGTTGGTGACACGCCAGCATTCGAGCATGAAGCAGACCGGATCACGTTTGAGCTGTGCCGCGAACTACACACCAACCACCAGGTTTCTGACGCGACATTCGATGCAGCGGTTGAAGAATTCGGTGAACAGGGAGTTGCAGAACTCATCAACCTTGCGGGTTACTACACCATGGTTTCCATGACGCTGAATACCTTTAAGGTGCCTCTCCCGCCTGACGCTCAATATCCTTTCCCAAAAACCTGACCCGCGATCCCCTCAATCATTCAGGTAATTTCGAATGGCGGAAGTTTTTTCCTGACCAGTTGATTTTTCAACCGGACGTATACCGGTATGCCATTTTTGTAGGGTGGCGGATCTTCTCCTGCTATCAGGGGTTCAAGATACCGTCGGCCTTTGGGCGTAATGCCGTAGCCATCCTTCGAGATAAAGGATCGCGGCAATTTCTTTTCCTTATTGGCGACCTTTGATAGCGGCACTTCACCGATGCTCCATGAATACTTTTTGCCCTTGTTTCGAATAATAACGGGCATGACCGCATTCTTTCCTGCCAGCGCAAATCGTACCGCCGCCGCGCCAACAGCATAGGCCTGTTCCACATCAGTTGCCGAAGCCAGATGTCTGGCTGCCCGTTGCAGATAGTCAGCCACTGACCAGTGGCACTTGTAGCCATGGGCATCCCTGATCATATCCACTAAGGTGGGCGCGACGCCACCGAGCTGTGTATGACCGAATGCATCTTTCATTCCCGCGTCTGCGAGGTAGGTTCCACTCGCATAGCGCGCGCCTTCGGATGCCACGATGACGCAATAGCCGGTTCTGTTTACCGTTTCCTTTACTTTTTTTAAAAAATTTTTCCGATCAAAGGATATTTCGGGGAAAATAATGATGTGTGGTGGATCAAAGCTGTTACGTTTTGCCAAAGCTCCGGCTGCCGCGATCCAGCCTGCATGACGTCCCATCACCTCAAGCACGAATATTTTTGTGGAACTCTCTGCCATTGACGCCACATCCAGCCCTGCTTCGAGCGTAGAAACCGCGACATATTTCGCAACTGAGCCAAAACCGGGGCAGGTATCGGTGCAGGGTAAATCATTATCTACCGTCTTTGGAATACCAATACAGGTCAACGGATAGCCCATAATTTTGCTGAGTCCCGATATTTTGTTGGCAGTGTCCTGAGAATCCCCGCCGCCATTGTAAAAAAAATAACCGATGTCGTGAGCCTTGAAGACTTCAATCAGCCTTTCGTATTCCGTGGGATTATCTTCGATCGATTTCAACTTGTATCGGCAGGATCCAAACGCACCGCTCGGGGTATGTCTTAAAGCCGCAATGGCGCTCCTCGTCTCCCTGGACGTGTCGATCAGCTCTTCGCGCAGGGCACCGATAATCCCATTGCGACCGGCAAGAACCTTCCCCAGTTTTCTCTCGACTCTTGCAGCCTCAATGACACCGCAGGCGGTGGCATTAATTACTGCTGTGACACCGCCTGACTGCGCATAGAAGATATTTCTAGCAGCCACATTTACCTCCAGATAAAATTAATTCAGATATCCCTTACTGTTTCTTCAATCAACCAGTCCACCACATCCTTCACAGCCTGGTCATGATCCGCTCCCCGTGTACAGGAATGTTCATAGACACGCAGTTGCTGATGAGCACTGGTCCCGTCTTTCATAATATCCCTGAGACTTTCTATTTCGTCCATACAATCCAGCGCTTGCGCATCTTCCCGGACAAAATCGATCAGTTCTTCCAGCAATTCTGCAAAAGGGACAACCTCTCCCCTGGCAAAGTCAATGAGTCCTTCTTCATAGGAGTATCGCATTGCTCGCCATCGATTCTCGTTAATCAGCATTTTGGCGTAGATTCTCCAGCGCTGATTTTTCTGTCTTGCCCTGAACAGCATTCGTAGCAGGCAAACATTCAAGGCAACCAGGCTGATCGCATGGTTTACGTTCGTTGCCACATCCATGATTCGCGTTTCCAGTGTCGGAAACCTGGCGCTGGGACGAAGATCCCACCAGATCATGCTGGCATCCTCGATCAATCCTGCGTTCACCAGTATCTGCACGTGTCTTTCATACTCACCAAAGCTGGCAAACTGTTCCGGCAAACCTGTTCTTGGTAACGCATCAAACACTGTCAACCTATAAGACTTGAGACCTGTATTCTCTCCTTCCCAAAAAGGCGAGGAGGTGGACAACGCCAGCAGATGCGGCAGGAAATAGGTCATCTGATTCATCAGGTCAATTCTGAGTTCTGGATTATCTACGCCTACATGGACATGCATACCACAAACCAGCAAACGCCTCGCGGCAGCCTGCATTTCTTTCGTTAAGGCGCTGTATCGTGCTTTTTCAGTTTGTTTCTGCTCTAACCATCGTCCAAACGGATGGGTAGATACGGCCAACGGCGCGTAACCATACCGATCGCTGACCTGGGCGATGACCTTTCGTAATCGCCTGACCTCCAGGCTTGCTTCCTTGACATTGGCGCAGACGGTAGTCCCCACTTCAATCTGCGCCCGCATCAACTCGGGACTGACATGGTCCCCTAACAATTCGGCACATTCTTCCATAAGGGATGGAGGTGGGTCATTAACCAGATCGCGAGTCTCGCGATCCACTAGCAAATATTCTTCTTCAACTCCGATGCTAAAAGCTGGTTCGGAAATCCTCATTGATCAAACCGTCAACACTTCCGGATGTTGGTCTATAATACCTTGTTTTTCCTATTCGGTTCTCAGCCCCTTACCTTGCGTAAGATCGCGGCTACAACAGATTCGGCAACAGATAATGCAGCAAACACCAAGCAAACTTGAGGTCTGGCATTCGCCATCCGCTGACGACCTCGGAGAGGATCACATCGAATTTCTGCATCGCCTGAAAGTACCCACCTGGATTACGGTAGAAGGAAAAGACAGCTCTAGAACTCGCGCCATCGTGACCTTGTTACATGGAAACGAACCTTCGGGTTTAAAAGCTGTGCATACTATTTTGAAACAGCAGTTGCTTCCAGCAACAAATCTGATAATTATTGTCGCCTCGGTCAATACGGCTCTATACCCACCGATTCTTTCTCACCGTTTCCTGCCGTGGGAAGAAGACTTCAACCGTTGTTTCAACGCGCCCTGCAACACAAACCAGAGGCATCTAGCTGCTGATATAGCGTCACGATTGACTGGGGCTGCACCTGAGGCAATCGTTGATACACACAATACTTCTAGCCACAGCGAGCCATTCGCGGTAGCGGTAGACGACCACTGCGTTACGCAGCAGATTGCGCAGATATTTACCAGCAAACTGGTAGTGATTGACCAGCACCTCGGCACTTTGATTGAAAAGGCGAACAGCGTTTCACCGGTTGTAACAGTGGAGTTCGGCGGACTCATGGATCCAAACGCAGATCGGCTTGCTTTCGAATCTCTCGTATCATTTGTGACCAAACGTCATCTTTTTAATACAGAACCGGTGCCGATGCAGATACTGCACCACCCCCTTCGCCTCGAAATTGACGAATCCAGTGAAATTCACTATTCAAGTTCCGTGCAGGATGACGCCGATCTCACTATCGTCAACACGATCGACCAACTGAATTTTCAGACCGTCAAAGCCGGTACTAATATCGGATGGTTGGGCAGAAGCGGCCTGGACGGGATGCGCGCAGTCAATGCCCGGGGTGACGACCTGATGCATGAATATTTCCATGATGTCAGCGGGTTTCTGACGACTAAACAAGAGCTGACAATCTTTATGGCGACCACAGATCCTTACATCGCTCGTAAAGATTGTCTTTTGTATTTCACACCCACCACACCTTGAACATCTACATTACAAGTTATTACTTTCACGTGTTCTGCGTACTCTTGTCTGGCAGCTTCTTCATTGTACGTGGCATTTGGATGTTGGCTGACAACGGATTACTGCAAAACAAGGCGGTCAGGATTCTTCCGCATATCATTGATACCCTGCTGCTGGCATCCGCGATTTCGCTGACACTACAAATCCAGCAATTCCCAATTACACACGGCTGGCTGACGGTGAAGCTTATCGCCCTGGTTGTCTATGTTCTGCTGGGGATATTCGCGTTACGAAGAGGGAAGACCAAATCGCATCGTTTGGCATTCTATACAGCCGCCCTGCTAACCTATGGGTTCATGATATCCGTTGCGTTGACAAAACACCCCGCCGGGATTTTCAGCTGACACGGCGGGGATGCGGCTGATACCTAAAAATCAGCGATGGTGTCCTCGTCAGCGATAACAGAAACATTTTGTGAAGGAGAAAACTCCAGTGTGTCATCTGTCTCCGGATCATCATCGAGACCCTGGCAGGTAAATGTAACCGTGTAGTCGCCAGCCGACAGGAATGTCGCTGAATAGACGTAAAATCCGTTCTCGTCCTGGGTAACCGCTGCCGTGGTAACGGGATCAGTTTCTTCAGTATGAATATCTTCAAGCGTTGCATCATGACCGGAAAACACGTAAACACTGTTACCTGTGTCCTCTGCCAGGTCATTCGTGCAGCTATCAGCGGAAAGAAGCCCTTCTTCGACCACACCACTGATACTGCCCGACTCTACCAGGTCCGTAATTCGCAGCGCCGGTCGAAGCTTCCAGCCCATGCCCTGCCCCTTCGGCATGGTTAATCCCTTGCGCAGATCCCAGTCAATGACAAAACTGGCAGTCTGACCGGAGGTGATGGTAAATCCGCTAACCAATTGTAATCCCCGCTGGCTGGTGACTTCCAGCTCAACCATCTCTCCGTTTACTGTCATAACATAGGAATCGAAAACCGTGTCCAGGTCAGCGTTAACGTCAAGACGTATCCAGTTGTATCCTCCGGCGGGAACGGACTGGTTTTCCAGCAGTGAAGACGTGTTTTCACCAGTGAGTGCCAGCAGATCGATTCGCAGGGGTTCCTCGAATTCGAAGTCCAGTGTGTCCGCTGATTGGGGCTTGAGAGAAATGCCATCGAATTCCACCCAAACCTCAATGACCGTGTCCACCGGGGAATCGGTAATCGAAATGTTGATGAAACCGGCCTCATCAACTACTACTTCCTCTGCGGCATTACCGCCTCCACCGCCGCTGCATCCGCTGATCATTAGCAGTAACACAGAAATTAACGCAGTGAATTTTCCTGATTTGTTGATTTTCTGCCACACAACAGACACCCTTTTTTAGTTCAATGTGCAGCAATTATGATTTGATCAGCAGATGTTTTCTATCGCCCGAACCTAAAACTGTGACCCAGGTCACCCGAGCAGAGGATTACTCGACCAACGGTAGTATTCCGAGAATCGGTAGCTGACTGTCAGGTCCATGTTCTTCTACGACCACTTCTCCACAATGGGAATTCTGCGGCCACTACCAAAAGCAACTTTTGACACCTTGGTACCCGGACAGGTCTGCCTTCGTTTGTATTCCATTTTGCCCATCAGGCTGAGAATTCGCTGGAATTCCTGCTCCGCGCTACTTCCTTCTGCCCACACCAGCAGATGGTCGTGGTCTCCGGATATCTTGTTACCCAAAGAAAGTTGCTGGTGCACCCACTTCCCGAACCCCGGGAAGGTACTCACATAATCTTCGACATACGCGTGCACGATCGCATCCAGAACAGCATAGGGAAGCAAGCTCGCCTCATCGCTCTGCCCTTCAGCCAATTCTGCGCTAGGCGGCTTCTTCCAGATGTTCTCCGGGATTTCACCCTTTTGCCTAGCAATATCCACCACCTGAAACTTGTACAGATCTTTGATGGGCGCAAAACTGAAATTCATGTCGAAATGTGTGTAGTAGCCGCAAGCCGACTCCGTTTTGTTACCCGTGGACAGCGGCATCGCACCAAAGGCATTGCTGAAGTGCATGATGTAAATGTCACGCAGCCTTGCCTGCATATTCTCGTCAGCGACTAACCCATAATTATTGGAAGATAACTGCTGACGCACAAGATTGCTGTCATCCTCATGCCCATCAAAGTGACGATTCAACATATCAACGACCGACTGGTGTTCGATGGGGACTTCATAGTCCCAACAGCCGAGGTCTTTATGCAGCTGCAAGGCATCATCCCTGGAGTGAGCACTGCTGTAGATAGAAGGCATTCGTATGGCATGGACATTGGCAGCCCCCACTGCGTCACAAGCGATCTTGCATACGACCGCACTATCAACACCGCCACTGCTGGCCAAAACCAACTGGCTGAATCCAGATTTCTGTACATAATCTCGCAGGCCCAGAACCAGCATGTCATAAAGTTTGATGGAACGCGATTGGATTGCTTGTTGGTTTTCCTCCCTGCAGACATTCGCCAGCAACACCTTGGCATCTTCCAGATCGACAATATCAAAGGTATCGCCTGAGACTTCCTCGCACAGGTAGAGCAAATTACCATCCCTGACCACAAAACTCTGCCCGTCAAATACCAGCTCGTCCTGACCGCCATATTGATTGACATACACAATGGCTACCCCGGACTCACTTCCGGGCGCAATCACTTTAAGCCGTCTCCAGCACTTACCTTGTACATAGGGAGAACTGTTGAGGGAAAAGATGACCTCAACACCCTGCTTACGATACAAATCCATCGGGTTGCCGCTGTATTGATAGTCATCTGACCCCTTGTCATTCCACAGGTCTTCACAGATGGTGATGCCTACTTTTTTCCCGCCTATCTCCACAAGAGTCAGTCCGTCGCCAGGTTCGAAGTAGCGTAGCTCATCAAACACATCGTAAAACGGCAGAAGCTGTTTCTTGTAGCGACCGATTATTTGCCCGTTGACTATGACTGCCGCCATGTTGAAAAACGGTTTGCCTGCAGCTTCATTCCGGCCGATACAACCAACGACAACGCTTAGCCGCGGGAGATTACTCGTGTAGTCGCAGACTTCCTGCAGTATTTCAAGGTTTCGGTCGATAAATTTCGGGTCATATAGCAGGTCCTGGCTGAGATAGCCGGGGATGGTGAGCTCAGGGAAGACAATTGCGTCACACCGTGCCGCATCTGCAACATCGATTCCCTTCTTTATTCGTTCAAGGTTGCCGTCAAAATCCCCGGGGGTCGTATTGATCTGGCCAATGCAAACTCGCACGGTTTACTCCAGTACCTCAGAAAAACAAAGGATCAACAAAGATCACACCTCCCTGGTTGCAACTTCATTGGCTGTAGCAGCCCTATCTGGAATCCGAACTGAATAGAGGAGTAATACGCTGGCGAGTAAAACCAGGCAGGCAACTCCCTGGTGAGCGCTTGCCAGAACAATAGGCACATAGCTTACTAACGTAAGCACGCCGAGCAGGAACTGGGCAAAAGTCATCATCGCCAGCCATCCACAAATCACCATTAATCGCCGCGGCATATTACCTAATACAGTAAAGCCAAAGAGCAGGATCACCAGCAGAAGCAATAGTGTTCCCAGCCAGCGATGCACGAACTGCACCATGGCGCCATTCTCAAGGAAGTTCAACCACAACGGCGTCATCATGGTCGCCGCTTCGGCGATGAAGCGCCCATCCATCAGCGGAAATGTATTAAACCCCAGACCCGCTCGTAGGCCGGCGGTGAACGCACCGAACAGGATCTGCAGAGAGATAATACCCAATGTCACAAAGCAAAGGGTTTTAAACCAATGCGATACAGCTATTTTTTTAGTAGATCGCAGAGCCAGGACGATCCAGAAAAGATAAGAAAGAATGACCAGCGCCAAACCAAGATGTGCCGCCAGCCGATAGTGACTCACCCGTGGTACATCAACCAGCCCGCTCATCACCATGTACCAGCCCATCAAACCCTGAACCCCACCGAGTATCAGAGCAACCAGTAACTTTGGCACCAGCTGTTTTTCAATTTTACCGAGCAGCAACAAGACAACAAAAGGGATAAAGAAAACCAGGCCAATACTCCTGCCGAGCACGCGATGGCCGTATTCCCAATAGAAAATATTTTTGAATTCATCCAGACTCATACCCTTGTTGACTTTTTGGTATTCCGGATACTGCTTGTAGGCATCGAAGGCGTCCGTCCACTGTCCGGCATTGAGCGGAGGAATAAACCCCATGACGGGTTTCCAGTCCACCATCGAAAGTCCACTGTGAGTTAACCGTGTGACCCCGCCCACGACAATCATTGCGAAAATGACGATACAGACCAGCATCAACCAGCCCGCTACAATTTTGTTGGCAGAATTCATCATTCTAAGTCTCAAAAAGTCGCGCTATTTTAACGATATGACACGTCTCCGGCTACCTAACTGTTGGTCATTGATCGGCCCCATTGAACGTTTGCCGATACACGCGGACTTCATTATCATTCGGTTAAAACAGAAACCTATAGGCTTTCATCGCCATAGTGAATGATCGTTCTCGACAGATCGTTTCTGTGGCTTACTCATCGCAAATCTGCAGATATCGCCGGGAGCAATACCCCTCCCCGGCATGGAGACAAAAATGACCGACATCAACAGTTTTAGAGAAGAAACTCGATCCTGGCTCGAGGACAACTGTCCCGCGGAAATGCGCAATCTTACATTTCACTGGGAAGATGCCCACAAGATCTACAACACCGATGCGGCGGACCTCTGGCGTGAAAGGATGGCAGAAAAAGGCTGGATTGCACCTACCTGGCCGAGCCAATACGGTGGTGGAAGCCTTACGCAGGAACAGGCCCAGATGCTTTCACAGGAAATGGGGAGAATCGGCGCAGTTTCCGCATCTACCGGGATGGGACTCGCCATGATTGGTCCAACGCTGCTGGAGTTTGCTACCGAGGAGCAGAAGCAACGCCACTTGCCCGGTATCTGCAATGGCACAATCAGATGGTGCCAGGGTTACAGCGAGCCCAACGCAGGTTCAGACCTGGCAAGCCTGCAAACTCGCGCTGTGCTGGAAGGAGATCACTTTGTCATCAACGGGCAGAAGATCTGGACTTCCGGCGCCCAATTTGCCGACTGGATGTTCGCCCTTGTTCGAACCGACCCAGACGCGAACAAACACGATGGCATCAGTTTCGTGTTGCTGGATATGCATCAGGATGGTGTCACGATCAAGCCCATTCAGCTAATTTCCGGTTCATCCCCTTTCTGTGAAACTTTTCTCGACGATGTCATTGCCAGACGGGATGACCTGATCGGAGAGCTGAACAAGGGTTGGACCGTCGGTAAACGACTGCTGCAATTCGAACGATCTGGGATTGGTGGGTTGTCCGGGGGCGCTCGAAAGAAAAAGAAATCCGTGAATGAATATGCCAAAACCGCAAAAAAATATACAGGTGAAGTGAATGGCAAGATCGCTGACACGGATGCCCGGGAGCGAATTCTGCTCCACTCAATGACTGAAAGAGCATTCCAGTTGACGGCACAACGTGTCATGCAGGAAAGTCAGACAGGCAAGACGCCCGGTGCGGCTACTTCTATCTTCAAGCTGGTGGGCGCCAACCTCGCCAGGGATGGTGCGGAATTGAAATCAGATTTGATGGGCTTTAACGGGCTCGGCTGGGAGGGCGAGGGATTCGAGAAACAAGAACTTGCATCCACACGTAGCTGGTTGAACTCCAGGGCCGTGACTATTTACGGCGGCACCAATGAGGTTCAGATGAATATCATCAGCAAAAGAGTTCTGGGCTTACCGGACTAACAGTCGTCAGATCTGACAATGGGCGCGGGCTAGCCAATTTCAGGAAGGAAAGGCGAACCCGGAGCCGAGCAATCGCACGACTCCAGGCCCCGGGAACGGTGCAGTTACCCGCCTAACAATGCATCCACATCCCGTTGTTCTTCAACACAGGCTCTGCGAATTGCTCGATGTTCGCGATGGGCTTTGAATACCGAAAATAGCTCCTCCGGCGTAATTGCACCATCTGCATCCGTATAGATTTGATTAAATTTACCAGTGGCGTAGCTCGTTTTTGCCGCGATGAATTCATCCAGGTTAATAAAATCATCGTCATCGGTATTAATCTCGTCGAAACGGGCTTCTCCACCTAGCCTTTCCGGCAACGCCGCATCGCTGTTCTCTGCGATACAAGCCCGCAACGCTTCAACATCAATGTCAGCATTATTACACTTGTCACCGTGAACAAGCAGGAATTCCTCGAGAGAAATCAGTTCATCGTCATCGGTATCAATGCGGGCAAATTGATCAGCTGCTTTGGCAATGGACTTGGCCAGAAATTCATCCAGGGTGATAATGTCATTGCCATCGACATCCAGCGCGTGGAAAATTCGCGCTACCTTGTTTCTCGGACCGCCGCGTTGATGATCTTGCTGTTGGCGGTTATCAAACCTGCGATCACCCGGGGCCGCGATGGTTGTCGTTGCGCTAATTGTCAGCGCAAGGGTCACAATGGGGACTAAGCTTTTCGGGGAAATCATGTTCAGTAATCCTTAGATTGATAAAACCCATGGCTGATAACCCTGGGCGTTAACAATAGAAACGCATGAGTTCTGAGTTGGTTGACGACAGCTTGTCGCAAATTACGACCGTTTGGTAAGCGTCGTTCCCAGGTCTAAACGCAGATAATCATCTGCCGCCCCTCGATTTGGGACGACCCTGGCTTTTTGAGTGGTGTCGCCTCTTAAGTCGCTCCACGACTCTTGATCTTTCTCTTTTGTTCAAACTGTTGTATTTTTCGCGCAACTTTCGTTGCTCGGCTGGCGTTCTTTTTTTGAATTCCTGATGTTTTTGTTTCAATCGTTTTTGTTGTTCTGGACTCAATTGTTTGAACTGCTCAAAGCGCTGCATCAACTGCCGTTTGCGATCATCAGGCAGCGCTTGCCATCTGTCGAATCGGTTTTGCATCTCAATACGATTCACACGGTCCATATTCGCCCATCGTGACGCCCCGGTTGCCAGTTGCTGTTGAAGCGGCGCGGTAAACTCCTGCCATTGGCCATGATAAGTCTTGAGTATTGATTGCTGGGTCGAGGACAACTCTTCCCACTCCAGCGCGACAGCGGAAGAACAGATGACCCCCAGCAACAGGCTTGCCATAAATTTACTAATCATAATAACGAACCTCTTCTGTTGAGGTTTGATTCGATTTCGGCGCTGATTGACCTCCAGATCCTGAACGGGTCGCATCCTTTCCCTGCATACTCTCCTGGGCAAAGATCTCGGGGCCAATCAACCCAGCCGGCCCATCCACCAGCGAGCCCAAATACTCCAGCAGCTTCAATGAGGGCAGCATGTCATCAGGTGTCCATTCATCTGCTGTAACATCCAGGTTCACCAAAAGTGCTGCCACCACCAGCCACCTATGACCTGGTGGTCTCTTTTTCCGACTCATTGTCTTCAATTGTTCCATCTTTCAAACTGCTCTCTTCAAGCAATAACCAGGCGAAAAATTCCAGATCATCGAGTAATTCTATGTTCTCGGCGCTGGCCTGTTGAATGGGGTCAGCATAGATTTCTGATAGAGGCGGGGTCAGCTGGTAGAAATAGATACCCAGGAGTAAGAAGCTGGACAGTAGTGCACCGCCGAAACCCCACTGACTCCAGCTTACGCCTCGCGACTCCTGGTCCAGGGCAAAGTTCCGTGCCCGGTGGAGTTTTGAAAGCGTCGCGGCATCCATGCTGCTGATACCCTCAGTCAAAGTGCGCTGCATGTGTTGTTCCGGTACAGATGTATCTGTGCGTTATCTGTAACGAATCACGATGCAATCCATTGACAAGGAAGTAGCAGGAGCAGTGCTTGTCAACCGCAATCCGGAGGTTTATGCCAGATTCTGAAAACTGCGGCAGTGTCTCGAGCGACTTCATGCAGTTGAACTCCCGGATGAGTTATCATTGTCGATCCTGTTATATCCGTCTGTCACTCTAATCTTGGAACCTCGTTGAACGACCTGCAGTCAGAATTTAAACCCGTCGAAGATAAATCCTTGTTCGCTTCTCTCAAGGACCGGGATTACCTGTTCCTCTGGGGGGGCATGCTCACTTCTGCATTTGCCATGAACATGCAACTGGTAGCGCAGGGCTGGCTGGTGTACGAGATGACCTCTTCTGCCATCAATCTGGCCTGGGTCACTCTGTCCTTTATGCTGCCGCAGGTCCTATTCTCCCTGGTTGGCGGTGTTCTTGCCGATAGGATCAACAAGAAACCCCTGATCGGCTGGTTTCCGGTGGTTAACGGCATTGCAACTTGTTTTATGGCCTTCGTCATTATCAGCGGCAAGGTAACCTTCTGGGACTTTATCTGGATCGGCGCGTTAAACGGTACGGTGATGGCCCTTTCAATTCCGGCCAGAACGGCATTCATCCCCGAAATCGTCGGCGAAAGATTGATGTTCAATGCCATGGCATTTAATACCGCGGCCTGGAACCTGTCACGAATCCTGGGCCCGGCCCTGGCAGGATTTATGATTGCTATGTTTGCGGGCGGAGATACGACATCGGCCTTTGGTGTGGGGTTGGTCTATTTTGTTCTTTCAGGCCTGTATATTATTTCAGCGGTCACTGTTTTATTTATCCGCCATCCAGGGAAACCCATGCCGGGCAGCCGTAAAAGTCCGGCTGTCGAAATCGTCGATGGCCTGACCTATGTGTTCAATTCACCGGTGGTTGGCGGCCTCATATTGCTCTCCATCGTTCCTTTCCTGTTTGGCATAGGCATCAATACGCTCCTGCCAGCGTTCAACACTGATGTTTACGACGGTGGACCCGACAAACTGGGCTTGCTGATGACAGCCATGGGCGTGGGTGCAATCGGCGGCTCACTCACCCTTGCAAAACTAGGCAATCTCAGGAACAAGGGTAACTGGGTATTGGCGACCGGCGCCCTCTGGGGAATTGCGGTCACTGCCTTCGCATTCACATCCTGGTTCTATCTGTCTTTGTTGTTCATCGCGCTGATCGGATTTGTTTCTGCGGTCAACATGTCAATGAACCGGAGTCTCGTGCAGTTGCAGGTGGAACAGCATATGCGTGGAAGAATCATGAGCATCGACATGATGTCCCATGGTCTTATGCCCCTGGGCATACTACCCATTGGCTATATTGCCGAAACAGTCAGCGTAGAGGCAGGACTCGCTTTAAGTGGAGTCATTCTCTGTGTGACCACTATTATCCTCGCTTCATTGATGCCAAAGATTCGTGCGATCAACACGGGCTACGAGCGCTCGTAAGGCAGGGAGGGGGAAATCATGTATGAGATTGAAGAAATCGACGTAAACGGCGATCCCATGGAGGTGTTCCTGTTCGAGCCCTCTGGACAGCAGGGTCCACATCCCGCGCTCATCCTCGCACAACATATCCCTATTGGGCATACAGGAATTGAGAATGACACATTTACGCTCGAAACCGCGAAACGATTCAGTTTAGACGGCTACCTGGTTGCCGTGCCATTCATATTCCACTGGTGGCCTAAAGATGAAGACATCATTGTTAAACGAGATGAAAGCCGAGATGAGAATATGATCAAGGATATTACGGCCACATTCGACCTGCTTTGCCAAAAAGACCAGGTCGATAACACCCGGATAGGTATCGTTGGACATTGTTGGGGTGGCAGGGTGGCCTGGTTGGCCGCCTGCCATCTCCCCCATTTAGCCGCCTGTGCTATTTTCTACGGCGGAAGGATCAAACTGGGTATGGGCAAAGGTAATCCAGCGCCCATTGATCTTGCTGATCAAATAAAATGCCCGGTGGCCGGGTTTTTTGGCCAGCTTGATAAAAATCCCACTCCAGCGGATGTAGATGACTATAGCCGGGCGCTTGAGAAGGCCGGTGTGCACCATGAATTTCACCGATACGAAGGTGCCGGACACGCATTCCAGAATTTTCCTGCGCCGACGCGCTATCGCGAGAAACAAAGCGAGAACGCCTGGCTAAAAGTACTCGCCTTCATGGAAAATAATCTAAAGCACCCGCGGCTTACCTGAGCTCGCGGCCTGGCTAAAACGTGGTTAGGTCGGTTTGTCCAGATCCTTATCACTGACACGAACCATGACTTGATCTATACAAGCGAAATAGCAGAACATTGCCGAGCTAAACACATGATGAAAACTATGCAGCACATATCCTTCTATTTTTGGCGACTTTGCCTGTTACGAGACAGTCCGGAACGGATTCCTGCCACGCCATTCGTACTGGCACTCGTGCTTCTCGTTTACCTGCCTATCGCGCTCATCGCCATTACCATAGGCCGACCTGCACTGGGATTGGCTGGCATAGTAGGTACCGTCATCATCGGCTTGATATTTCCAGCGGCACTGACCTGGGGATTGCTCGCATTGAAACAGGCCACAAACCGATTTGTAGCGACCTATTCTGCCCTTCTTGGGACCAATTCCATCATGCTGATCATTTTGCTGCCCGTTAATCTGGTCCTTCTGAACACCGATAACGAAAGCCTGAAGCTTCTGGCAGATTCCGTTTCCTGGATCTGCCTTGGCTGGTGGTTGGCCATTGCGGGTTTTATTTATCACAAGGCATCCAATATCAGCGTGATCCAGGGTTCTGCCATTGCCTTCGTTACGGAACTGCTCGGGGTCATCACTTCAGTCAGTTTATTTCCAGCCGCCTGATCACCATGCACCTCCATATACTAGGTATTTGTGGAACCCTGATGGGGAGCATTGCCTTACTTGCACGCGAACTGGGTCACCAGGTTTCGGGCATGGATGAAAACGTCTACCCGCCCATGAGCACTCAACTTGAGAAAGCCGGCATTACGCTTTCCTCTCCTTACTCGGCTAAAAATGTAGCGACAGATGCTGATCTGATCCTGATTGGAAACGCAGGTTTACCCAGAGGGAATCCAGCCGTAGAAACGGTGCTGGAGCAGAACCTGCCCTACACTTCCGGCGCTGAGTGGTTAGGCCGGTACGTCTTGCCGAATCGCTGGGTCATTGCAGTGGCGGGGACACATGGCAAAACAACCACCAGCAGCATGATCGCATGGATTTTGGAATATGCTGGTCTAGAGCCCGGATTCCTGATTGGCGGCGTGCCATCGAACTTCACACAATCAGCCCGCATAGGGTCCGCCCCCTTTTTCGTCATTGAGGCGGACGAATATGATACGTCTTATTTCGATCGACGCTCAAAATTCCTGCACTATCGACCAAGGACTGCGGTCCTGAATAACCTAGAATATGATCACGCGGATATCTTTCCTGACCTGGCGTCGATCCAGAACCAGTTCCACCTGTTGCTAAGGACGATCCCTAGAACAGGCCTCATCATTCATCCGGTGGACGATGAGAATCTGCAGTCTGTATTCGATCTGGGTTGCTGGACACCACGGCTAAGTTTTGACAACAGTACTTCCACCAATGGCAATGATGCGACTTTCACTGCAAACCTGCTGAGCGACGATGCAAGCCGGTTCCAGATATCGGCTGACGGCAAAGACGCCGGTACGGTTCAGTGGTCGTTGACCGGGTTACACAACATGCACAACGCGCTGGCTGCAATCGCTGCAGCAAGACATGCGGGTGTAAAACCTCAGATAGCCAGCGAAGCACTGTCTGAATTTCTCGGCGTTAAACGACGCATGGAACTGATTCATGATGCCCAGGGAGTACGTGTCTACGACGATTTCGCGCACCACCCGAGCGCAATCTCATGTACGCTTGACGGATTGCGCAAGCAGGTGGGAGGAGAACAAATCCTTGCTATTATAGAACCTGGTTCTCACACCATGAAGAAGGGGACTCACGAAACCACTCTCGCCCAGTCTGTGAAGCTTGCCGACCAGGCAATCTGGTTTGAACCTGCAAACCTTAGCTGGGATTTTGTATCTGCTGTTGCGTCCAGGACGACCAGGGTATCCCGGGATATAGACCAGATTATCGACTGGGCCGTGCAGTTCGCGTCGGAGTCGCAACCTGCTCACATTGTCCTCATGAGTAACAGCAGTTTTGGCGGTATCCATCAGAACCTGGTGAACCACCTTCGGGGTGCCAGGTGACATGCAGGAAACCGAACTTTTTGAGCCGATAAAGAAGTACTTTGAACGTCATGGCTACTCGGTCAACGCAGAAGTGAAAGACTGTGATGTCACAGCGACCCGCAACGACGAACTCATCGTGGTTGAGCTTAAAACCGGCCCGAATATGAATTTGCTGATCCAGGCAACCGACAGACAAAGCATCACCGATGCCGTGTATGTCGCCATTCCGGACGGCACCGGCAACCGCAAACGCTGGCGGGGAGTGCAGCGAGTCTTACGACGTCTGCAATTGGGTTTGCTGGTGGTGTCATTCGGTCCACTGGGCGCCACCGTCACAAAACTGTTTGATCCGCTTCCCGCTCAAAGACGGAAACTAAAAGGAAGGCGGCACGCGGTCATCCGGGAAATCGCAGAACGAAGTTCCAACTACAACACCGGCGGCAGTACCAGGACAAAGCTGATCACCGCATATCGTGAAAACGCCATCCTGGTTGCGACTTGTCTGGAACATCTAGGTCAGTGCTCACCGAGGAGACTCCGGGATCTCGGAACCGGTGACAGGACGCCCGGCATCCTCTCCAAAAACCATTACGGGTGGTTCCACAGGATAGCCCGTGGGGTCTATTCAATTACAGATCAAGGAAGGCGGGAAATCCGATTTTATGCTGAACTATACGGCAGAAGCCTGGAATTCCTTCACAGCCATATCAAAAATATAGATTCTTAAGCCAGTATCACTTGACCCGATTTAGCAGTTTCTCCATATTGGTTTTTCACTTCGGCAACTAGGCTCCTCATGCAGGACGCGAGTCATCAATCAACCAATTTATTAGAGCAAGAAAAGCTCAGGGCTGTCCAACGCGCGTCTCCTGAAGAAATAGAGTCCGCGGATGTTTCATGCGGGAGCCTGACCTGGACATTCGAGTTTTGTGCGCAAAGAAATATAGATCCCCGCAGAATCACTCGGAATGTTCCATATTCAATCGAACATCTCAAAGATACATCAAGATTTATCGACTGGCGCAGTTTCGTCACGTTTATCTCAAATTTCAGCAATTACCTGACAGAAGCAGAACTGCTTGATGCGGGTCGCAATTCCTGGAAGTCGGGCAACCTTAAAGTTCACTCCTACATCGGCAGGCTTCTTTTTAACGTGAGAGATCAGTATCTGGAACTCTTTGGTCCGCTAGGCGCACTAGTAAAGCTCTATCCGCTGGAGATGTCGGTGATTCAAATGGGTCCACGCAGGTTAACAGTATTTCTGACAATGAAACCAGGGTTTCCACCCAGCTACACTTTTCACAAGGTGCTCGCCGGGCAGATGATGGGGTTACCGGAATCTCTTGGTTATCCTCCTGCCGAAGTAGAAATTAGTCAGCTTGATAACGGTGCTTCTTTCGACATTTCCTACTCCAGTCAGGGAGGCTTGTTGGCCCCCTTGAGAAGATCCCTCATGTGGCTGTTCAACGCTCGACAGACAGCGAAGGAACTTAACTTGACGTACAGTTCGCTGCTGGACAAATATCGTGAGCTTCAGGAGGAAACTCGCAAACTAAAAATTTCTGAGCAAAAAGCAGAGGAGAGTAACGAGCGCTACAGACTAATCGCAACCAATGTCAATGACATAGTATGGACGATGAATTCGGAACTGGAGATCGAATATATCAACCCAGCGGTGCTTTCCATTACCGGCTATTCAGAATATGAAATAACGCATATGCCACTTGAGAAAGTTCTGACAAACGACTCCCTCAAGGCGATACGGGAATTCATTAAAAACGAACTCGATAGAACCGATCATTCCCTTGCCCCAGCGACAATAGAATTGCCACTCAAGCACAAGGACGGGCACCCCGTGTGGATTGAGGTTAAGACCGCTTTCGTACGGGATAAAACAGAGAAAGCCATCTCACTGACCGGCATAGCCCGCGATATAACCGAACAAAAGGTACTGCAAGGAGAAATCAGCGAACAGGAAACCAGTTATCAGGCCATTACGAATACTGCACAGGACGCTATTATTACCATCAACAAGGACAACAACATTACGTTCGCAAATCCGGCAAGCGTACGGATTTTTGGCTACGAGATTTCAGAGATGATCGGTATGGATGCAACGATACTGATGCCGGAGGCGCTGGGTGAGACGCAACTTCGAGATCTCTATCGCCATCAATTCAGCGAATCTCGAACTGGGGTTGCCTTAAAAGGACTGCGTAAGGATCGCACTCTAATACCTCTGGATATTTCATTCGCTAGCCACGAATTTCGCGGTGATTCGTACCGCACCTGTATTATCAGGGATATCAGCGTACGCAATGAAATCGAACAAGAGCGAAAAAAGCTTGAACAACAGCTATTGGCATCACAAAAAATGGAATCCATTGGTCAGTTGACCGGTGGCATCGCACACGACTTCAACAACCTGCTGGTGGCAATCCTGGGTTATACGGACCTGGCGATAGCCCGTACAACAGGAAAAGACAACATTCGTGAATACCTTGAAGAAATAAAATACGCTGGCGAACGCGCTGCGGATATGACGCAAAAACTACTGGCTTTCAGTCGCAGACAAATTATTGAGCCTAAACTGATTGACGCAAATCAGTTGATCAAAGGCCTGGAACTTATGGTTAACAGATTGTTGCCAGAAAATATTGAAGTGGTCTGCAACATCGCGAATCACGAACTGAACGTCATGGCTGATCTGGGGCAATTGGAGCAGGTACTGATCAACCTCTCAGTCAACGCACGAGATGCTATGCCATCTGGCGGCTCACTGGAAATCGAAGTGAGTAAAAAAACGATTGAAGCGGATTTCGTTTACCAGAAGACTTTCGCCAGGGAAGGCGAATTTGTCGCTATACGCGTGACAGATACAGGGGTTGGAATGGGGCAAGATGTTCAAAAACGTATATTCGAACCTTTCTTCACCACGAAACCCGAAGGGTCCGGCACCGGACTTGGACTCGCCATGGTATTCGGCATTGTCAAACAACATGATGGCTTTATTGACGTTGAAAGCCACATCGGAACAGGCACCACATTCACCGTTTACCTGCCTCTCGCCTCTGATAGAACCCAGCAGGCTACATCCAAGATCAAGCGCGCTGTCACCGGGGGAAACGAAACAATATTTGTTGTCGAAGACAATAATCAGGTGCGAAACCTGGCACGGTTAATTCTCAAAGGTGCTGGTTATGAGGTACTGGACGCAACAGATGGTATCGATGCACTCGAAATATTCAAAATCAACATGAAAGTAATCGATCTTGTTGTTATGGATGTCGTAATGCCACGTATGGGAGGCAGGGAAGCCATGGAACAAATGCGTCGCATGAAACCGGGAATAAAAATCATATTCACCAGCGGCTATTCGGCTTCAGGAATTCACGCAAACTTTATTCTTGAAGAGGGTCTTGAGTTCATACCCAAACCCTATAGTACCGACACCCTGCGAGCCCGGGTACGAGCCGTTCTGGACAACGAGACGACCCGGCAGAGCCGGGAGCGCCTGTTATAGGAGATTGACAGCAACATGCAGAAAATAGCATTTATCGGTTTGGGTGTAATGGGCTACCCGATGGCGGGTCATCTGTCGCGAGCGAACTACGAGGTCACTGTATACAACCGAACTCTGGAGAAAGCTGACGCCTGGAAGGAGGAATATCAGGGAGACATCGCCGATACCCCTTGTAGTGCCGCTGAGGCTGCGGACATTGTCTGCATGTGCGTGGGCAACGATGACGATGTGAGGTCAGTGGTGTATGGCGAAGAGGGAATCCTCGCGGGTCTGAAAGAAGGCTCATTGCTTGTGGATCACACGACTGACTCCCCTAGCCTGGCAAAGGAGCTCAGCCAGGCTATTGGGGAACGTCAGTGTGGTTTTCTTGACGCACCTGTGTCAGGCGGTCAGGCTGGCGCAGAAAATGGCACGTTAACGATAATGGTAGGGGGAGATGAAACGTCTTTCGCAAGATCAAAACAAGTTTTGGAAACCTACGCCAAATCCATCCGTCTGATGGGACCACCAGGTAGCGGTCAACTAACCAAGGCAGTCAATCAGATTTGCATCGCCGGTATTTTGCAGGGACTGTCTGAAGGACTGCATTTCGCAGAGAAAGCCGGCCTGGACATCGGTGCCGTTGTCGATGTTATCTCCAAGGGTGCTGCACAGTCCTGGCAGATGGAAAATCGATCCAAGACGATGGCCGCTGGACAATTCAATCACGGCTTCGCCGTGAACTGGATGCGTAAAGATCTGGGCATAGCGCTGGACACCGCAAATAGCGTGCAGGCTTCCCTGCCAGTAACAGCATTGATAGATCAGTTCTACGCGGATGTGCAGCGACTCGGCGGTGGTCGCTGGGATACGTCAAGTTTGATCGAGCGCCTGCGCATGGGTGCAAATTTGATATGATACGCCCCTTTTTGCGCCCCATCACAGCACAACTCGATGAACCTGAAGCAACTACTTGACGACAAAGTCACGGCAGCGATGACCGCTGCCGGGGTCCCGGATGCTCAGGCGGTGGTGAAGCAGGCACAACGCCTGGAGTTTGGTCACTACCAGGTCAACGGCATTATGGCTGCCGCCAAAAAGCAAAAAACAAACCCGCGAGAACTGGCAGAGAAGGTCCTGGTACAACTTGGCGACGACGTTAATCTCTGTCTCGAAGTCGCAGGACCGGGATTTATCAACATTACTTTAACCCCGGCCTTTCTTGCCCATACCCTGCAGAAACTGCAACCCAGTGAGCGTCTGGGTATTGACGAGGAACCAGGCAAAGTCATTGTCGTTGACTACTCGGCACCAAACCTTGCCAAGGAAATGCATATCGGTCACCTCAGGTCCACAACCATTGGCGATGCCGCTGTACGTATTCTTGAATTTCTTGGCCACCAGGTGGTTCGGGCTAACCATGTTGGTGACTGGGGCGCACAGTTCGGCAGCCTACTGGCCTATATGGATCAACTCGAGAAACAGGGCGAGAAGCCTAGCTCCGAACTGAAGGACCTGGAAAAGTTCTACCAGTCAGCCAGCGCACTTTTCAGAACAGACGAGACATTCGCCAAAAAAGCCCGGAACTTTGTCGTAAAATTGCAAAGTGGTGATGAAAAATGTCTCGCCCTGTGGAAAGAATTCATCGCTGAATCAACCCGGCACTGCCAGGCTGTTTACGATCAGTTGAACATCACCCTGACAACCGACGACATCATGGCTGAAAGCGCTTACAACGATGACTTGCCAAAAGTCGTCGAAGAACTCAAACAGCGAGACCTGCTGGTCGAATCAGACGGGGCGCAGTGTGTGTTCCTCGATGAATTCAAAGGCAAGGACGACAAACCATTACCCGCCATTGTGCAGAAGTCAGATGGTGGTTACCCCTACATGGCAACTGACCTGGCTGCAGTTCGGTATCGCACAAATAGTCTCAACGCCCATGAAGTCTTGTATTTTGTTGGTACGCAGCAGCTGCTTCACTTGAGCCAGGTCTTCGCAGTTGCCACTGCTGCAGGATATATAAGTAAGGAGCAGCGGTTCCGGCACCTGCCTTTTGGTTGGGTACTAAAAACCGATGGCACACCTTTCAAGACCCGCGATGGTGCTGACGTCAAGCTCATAGACGTTTTGAACGAAGCGGTTGATCGCGCTTACAAACTAGTCGAGGAGAAGAACCCTGACTTAAGCCCGGAAGATAAAAAAAATATCGCGAGAGTCGTCGGCATAGGCGCGATCAAGTATGCCGAGCTGTCGAAGAATCGCATCACGGACTACATCTTCGACTGGGACACGATGCTCTCATTCGAAGGCAATACTGCTCCCTACCTGCAATACGCCTACACCAGAATTCGCAGCATCTTTCGTCGTGAAAACATCTCGTCGAGGGATATTAGCGGAGAATTTCACCTGACTGATGAAGCCGAAATTCGACTCGCCGTCAAACTACTGCAATTTAGCGAAGCCATTGACGGAGTGATTGAAGACTACCAGGCAAATGTCCTGTGCAACTATCTGTTTGGCCTGGCAGGAACATTCATGACTTTCTATGAAGTCTGCCCAGTGTTAAAAGCCAGCGAACCCCACCGCACCAGCCGCTTGCTGCTCTGTGACCTTACCGCGAGGACCTTGCACAGGGGTCTGAATCTGCTTGGCATTGAGACTGTAGAGCAGATGTAGCATGACGCTTAAATTAGTTGCAGCGCGGTCACTGAACAACGTCATTGGTAACGATAGTGAAATTCCCTGGAAAGCACGGGGCGAGCAAAAACTTTTCAGGGAAATCACAATGCACGGCGTCCTGATCATGGGTCGCAAGACATTCGAATCGATAGGCAGGCCCTTACCCGGGCGAGTCACCGTTATCGTGACCAGAAATACACAATATCACCAACCTGGCTGCGAAATTGCGGCAAGCCTGGAGACCGCAATCGATTTCGCCAGCCAGCATGATAAACCCGTGTTTGTCGTCGGTGGCGGCGAGATATATGGACAGGCGCTACCGGTTGCAACAGGAGTACATCTCACCACGATACAGTGTGAAGTTGAGGGTAATATCTTTTTCCCTCCATTTCCCACTGACGACTTCACCCTGGTGGAAGAAAAATATTACCGGTCAAATATTGATTATCTTTACCAATACTACGAGCGCCGATGACACCGGGAGGATCATGAAATCCATCGCGGCGGCTTTCGCCCTGGACACCGAGGGTATTTAGGGAACGTCTGATTAAGGTCGGTA
>JACZXW010000012.1 GCA_022571415.1 Pseudomonadota bacterium | reverse complement strand
CGTGAGTAGATGTCTAATAAAGCTGAGATAAGCAGCCATATATAAGCAGTTCTGATTGACAGGTCAGACCATTTTTGAGCTAAAATCCAATTTTCTGATTTTATCGCTGCAGGTTCACCCTGATCTTCTTCAGCAAGGACCTGGGTTACCAAGGGTTCGCTCGCCCGCGCTCCGGGGATGTCTGCGACCGGCTTCTGACTGTCACTGGCACTGGTATCTGATTGCACGGGTCCCGCCGCTGCCACAATACTTGTCGCCGGTGAGTCAACCAATTCATCATCTTTGAAATATCCAGTGTATACGGTGCCATCAGGAAGGATCATCGAGCCTGGACCGTTACGCATATCGTCTGCGAACTGACCGACAAAGCGGGTACCGTCCTCCCAGAAAATGGTGCCCTTGCCCGTGCGTTTCCCATCCACCACTCCACCCACGTATCTGGTGCCATCTGGCCAGACCAGCGTCTTTGTCGACGATTCTGCGGAAGCCTGATCTGCCGCCAGCAGATTCGAAGGAGCGACCGTCGGAACCAGTAGCAACAAGATGACCAGACAGTTTTTTCTCATGCGTTTCAATCAATTCATTAGCAAGGGAAAGCGATACTAGCACTATGGGTGAAAAACGAGAACCTGCACGATCATTGGAGCGAATGGATTCTAACGGGTTTCGAACAGTCGGTTCTGGGCCGCGAAATTCATCACCTTAGCGGTTTCGATAATCCACGGCCCATCTCGTCGAACCTCCAGTGTGGCGGCTTCCCCGTCACTCAGTTTGATGGTTCGGTCGCCATCAAAAGCCAGAATACCAGGACCGGTAACAGTGATCGTTTTTCCCAGGGTAACTTTCTCAATCTGGCTGACGGTCACCTCGCTATATAGCCCGGGAGAAATTGGAACGGTGATGGATCGTCCATCCTTGCCACATTGCAGAAACACGGCAAATTCATCGTCCGGCTGACAAGGCAGGAGAAATCCGCCAATAGGTGAAACTCCAATTGATGCAGGATCTGCCCGGGTGAGCAATGCAGAGACTATATTATCTGTCGCGAAAGGCAGCAGGCTACCCAGTAGATCGTTTTTAAGCAAGACGGCGTCAATCAACGCCGTTTCTGAAATGTGCGGCAGGCTGATATGAATTTGTTTGCACCGATTGCAATGATCCTGGTAATGCATCTGGCCGCTGGCGATGAGTCCAGCTGCGGCACCGGCAATGGAGGCTTCGAGGAAGGTCGGGAAAACGTTGTTGGTTCCGGTCGATAACGGCAGTATAACCGCGTCCGGAAAGCTGCTGGCAACCGTGCGGTTGGTTCCGTCTCCACCGACGACGATGAACACCCGGCATCCTTCGTGCCACATCTCTTGCACCATGGTCCTGGTGTCTGCTGCCGTGTGGGTCAGCGGTATATCCAGAAGCCGTACCCGGTCTCTTTGTTGCAGGTTCTCCACGGCCCGTGAACTGATTCTGTAGGGTTCATTTGCCAGGAATATTTGTTCGACTCCCTGGGAGAATGCGCCCAACACAAGTCTGGTGACCTGTTGCTGTTTTTCATGGTGGTCGCTGGTGCTGGCCCTGGCTGCAACCCGGCGCACGTCCCTGCCGGACATTGGGTTAACCACGATACCCAGGCGTATCAACCGCGCCGCCTTGAGATACCAAGAGCAGCCACAGGCGTTTGACCAGGAGCAGCCACCGGCGTTTGACCAGGAGCAGCCACCGGCGTTTGCGGACTAACCTGCTTTACGGGTGAATACCCACTGGGAGTCAGTTGAAAAGACGTCGTTGAACCTGTAACCGTCAACGTCAAAATCCTTTATCTGATCCAGACTGGTAATCCGGTTCTTGACAATAAAGGATGCCATGCAGCCCCTGGCCTTTTTTGCGAAAAAGCCAAGCACCTTGTAGCGGCCATTATTAAAATCCTTAAATACAGGGGTAACGACCTTGCCCGGGAGCAGTTCGGGTCTCACCGATTTGAAGTATTCAATCGAAGCCAGATTGATCAGTGTTTTGTTTCGGTGAGAATCCAGTTCCCGGGCAATTGAACGGGTAATGGATTCCCCCCAGAAAGAATATAAATCCTTGCCGTTTTTATTTTTGAGTTTGGTGCCCATTTCCAGGCGATAGGGTTGAATCAGATCAAGGGGCCTTAACAAGCCGTAAAGGCCAGAAAGAATTCGCAGGTTTTTTTGTGCAAAATTGAAATCTCGTTGGTTATAGTTTTCAGCTTCGAGGCCCAGATATACGTCGCCTTTGAATACCAGGATAGCCTGCTTGGCATTGGCGGGACAAAACGGAGGTTGCCACTTCTGATAACGATCAACGTTGAGTTCAGCGAGTTTTGGGCTGATGTGCATCAATTTTGCTAACTTCCTGGGAGTTTGCTTTCGCATAAGCTCGATGAGTTCAATGGAATGATCCATGAATTCATGGTTGGAAGTTTTTTTCGTCACTGGCGGAGATTCAAAATCCAGGGTTTTAGCCGGTGAGATCAGGGTTAGCATTTGAGCCTCAGACCATCTATGGGGGTGCGGACAGGATACAATGTTTGCATCAGCGGTGCGAGACCGGGCATTAGACAAGCTTACATTGATGGAGCAAAATCAGTTAAAAGAACACCGCCTTCTCGTAATGAAAGTCGAATTAAACCTTTGCTAACGAAAAAGGGTAATCGGGCAAGCACATGAAAAATCCTTTGAAGCGCTGGGATGTAGCACTCACGCTCATCGTTTTCCTTTTAACGGTGCCAGCGGAAAGGGTTGAAATATTCTCCCTCCTGGAGGATCAGACCATTTCCTTCCGGCATATCCTGCGCACGTCCCTGGGTGATCCTTCACTCACGCGTCTGCGGGATGAAATCATGATCGTCGCATTGGATGAAGCCCTGTACGAAGAATATGGAAGTTTCCCGTTCAAGCGTACCGATCTGGGCAAGATTGCTCAGATTCTGTCGGGGTTTGGCGCAAGCGTCGTGGTAATGGACTTCCTCATGGATTTCAAAAGCTCCTATGGGGAAGATGAGCCCACGGCCGAGATGTTCAGGCAGGCTGACAATGTTCTCCTGGTTTCCTACGCAAGTTTTATCGATGGACGGTTTGATCGATTGGCTTACCCCACGGAAGTATTGAAGAATCAGGCCCGAACCGGCTATTCGAACCTGGAGCCTACCAGTGCCTTCAGCGACAATCTGGCGCGTCTTAGAATCCATCCGGGCGTTACCATGGCGAAGGACGGATGGCCGATTGCGATCCAGGCCCTCGGCATGTACTGGGGGGTCGATCCGAAACTTGAAGCTAATATCCTGACCATTGGTGATGAGGTGATGGTGGAACTGGATCAGTTTTCGGACATTTACATTGATTTTCCTGCCCTTGATGTGGGGACTCGCTATTTAAGTGAAGGCCAGGCTGGATTTTCGGCGTTGGAGATACTGGATCTTCAGGATGTGAACCCGGACGAACTGGAAGAATGGGAGGCCGTTTTTGCCGGTAAGATTGTGCTGGTGGGGGACACCTGGGAAGTCACTCACGACAGGTTCACCACGCCCCTGGGGCAGGTCTATGGCGTTGAGATCATTGCAGATACCATCAGCACGCTGATGAATGGCGTGCCTCTCAGACCGGCCGGGTTTGGTGTCGAGTCGGCTGCTACGCTGGCATTCCTGGTGCTGCTGCTTGTAACGGGCACGCTCAGGGGCCTGGCTGTCAGAGTTCTTGCAGCAGCTGCGGTCTTCGGGATATACGTGGCGACCTTGTCGGCGGCATACATCTATGGCGGTCTTGTCATCTCCATGACCTATGGCCTGCTGGCGGGGTTTGTCTGCATGATTCTGATGAGCATTCGCCAGTATATGTTGAGCGAACGAATGCAAATGGTATCTGCTGCGGATTCAGCGGAGAGCAATCGGATGTTGGGTCTAGCCTATCAAGGCCAGGGTCAGTTGGATGCGGCATTTGAAAAGTTCAGGCGCTGCCCGCGTGAAGAGACAACTTTCGAGATGGTTTACAGCCTCGGTCTGGATTATGAAAGGAAACGCCAATACAACAAAGCCCAGTCAAGCTATGAATTCATTGCGGAAACGAACAACAATTTTCGTGATGTGGAAAAAAGAATTGTACGATGTGAATCCCTTGAAGACGCGGTAATGATGGGTGGCGGCGGAATGCTGGGTGCCACGATCATCAATGAGGATGGTTCGGTTGAAAAGCCAATGCTGGGTCGCTACCAGATCGAAAAAGAACTGGGCAAAGGCGCGATGGGCATCGTCTATCTTGGCAAGGATCCCAAGATCAACAGGGAAGTCGCCATCAAGACAATGGCGCTTGCACAGGAATTTGGTGAGGATGAACTCGAGGAAGTGAAGGCACGCTTCTTCAGGGAAGCTGAGTCAGCGGGTCGCCTCAATCATGCCAACATCGTCTCCATTTACGATGCCGGTGAAGAAAATGACCTGGCGTACATCGCCATGGAATTGCTGAAAGGGTATGACCTGGACGCACACATCAAGCCGGATGAATTGTTGCCTGTAGAGACGGTGATTAGAATAGTGATCCAATGTGCGAAAGGGCTTGATTATGCCCATTCGCGGAACGTGGTTCATCGGGACATCAAGCCATCAAATATCATGTATGATCCTGATACGGGCATCGCGAAGATTACAGATTTTGGTATTGCCCGCATTACCGATTCAAGTAAGACGAGAACAGGGACTGTTTTGGGAACGCCGAACTATATGTCACCCGAACAATGTATGGGTAAGAAGGTAGATGGCCGTGCTGATCTGTTCTCGTTGGGTGTACTCACTTACCAGATGGTGTGTGGTTCCTTGCCATTCAAGGGAGATTCAATGGCCACATTGATGTATGCCATTGTCAATGACAGGCCCATCGATATCAAGACTATCAAACCGGATATTAACCCGACCCTGCGCAAGGTAATTCACAACGCCATAGGCAAGAAACCCGAGAAGCGCTACCAATCCGGTAAGAAGTTGGCAGCGCACTTGCAGGTTTGCCTTGAGAGGATGGGCGCTGCTCCCAAGAAGAATGGTAGCGACCGAGGGGAGGCAGCAGCAGAGTGAATTTTCATGGCAAGTTACAGTTTGTGGCGCGAACAGACGTGGGTCAGGTCAGGGATCACAATGAGGATTTCATCACCGAAAATGAAAGCATGGGTTTTGCAGTGCTGGCCGATGGCATGGGCGGCCTCAATGCAGGCGAGGTTGCCAGCTCTATGGCTGTGCATCTGCTGATTGATGCGTTGGCCGAATACAGAAATGGATCTTCCCTTGTCGCCGCGGAAATAAACAGTTTAGACAGTGATTTACCGGCTGAATCTCAGGTTCTGCGCAAGCTGGTAGAAAAAGCCAATGATTCGCTTTTCCACGTTTCGCAAACCCAGCCACAGTGCCAGGGAATGGGTACGACTGTGGTCGCTGCCTATTACCATAATGACAAGGTTTCGGTAGCACACATCGGTGATTCAAGGATGTACCGCTTCCGTGCCGGGGTACTTGAACAGATAACGAAAGATCACAGTTTTGTTCAGGAACTGATTGACAAGGGGCTGCTCACCAAGGAAGAGGCCAGGGCTTCCAACAAAAAGAATGTAGTAACACGCGCGCTGGGAGTTGCACCCGTCGTTGAGGTAGAAGTGCATGAACATGAAGTTGAGGAAGGTGATGTGTACCTCATGTGTTCAGACGGATTACATGACCTGGTCACAGACCATGATATCGAAAACTCGTTGATTGAATTGAGTTCGAACCTTAATGAGCTGGCGGGGCACTTAGTTAATCTGGCTAACGTCAGCGGTGGTAAAGACAATATTTCAATTGTATTAACAAGGGTATTAAAGCCGTACCCAGCGGAAGGTGGGTTGCTGGAAAAGATTGCTAACTGGTTTGAATAGAAAGACAGAAGAGGATTGAAATCGTAATGGTGGTAAAGATTATTATCATGAAAGACGATAAGCCAATCGATCAGGTGATAATAAAGGGGAATACCGCTTCGATTGGAAGAAAATCGGACTGTGATATTTCTATCAAGGATCCGGCTGTCAGCGGTAATCATGCGCAACTGAAAAAAACCCGTGAGGGCTACTTGATTGAAGATCTTGGCAGCACAAACGGGTTACATCTTGCGGGGCAAAAGATAAGTCAGAAAGTGTTGAAGAATGAGGACGTCGTCACCATCGGTGAACACCAGTTGAGGTTCCTTTTCTCCGATGCTGATGCGGGTGAGAATCAGAGCACGGAAAATGCAGCTGAAGATGGCTACCTGAAGGTGATCAGCGGTGCCAATGCGGGCGATCGAATTGAGTTAAAGGAGGCGCTGACTAGCATCGGGGAACCGGGTGTTCAGGTGGCTGCCGTGTCCAAGAGACCTAAAGGGCACTACATCATTCATGTTGATGGAGGCAAGAATAAAGATAAGGTTCCGCTGGTCAATGGAGAACCGACCGGCTTTAAGTCCAGGAAGCTAGAACCCGGCGATATTATTGAGGTTGCGGGGATTCAAATGGAATATTGTGTTTAATCCTCCGCTGGTATGCAGGCTCAGCGGTCGTGGGAATCCATGTTTGCATTGGTTTACCGGGTGAATGGGGAAAATCATGAATTTGTGGACCAGTTAACAGTGCAAATGTGACCTAAACCACAAAAATAGCCTGTCTAATTGTCTACAATGGCGATGTTAGGAAACTGACAGAAAGGACAAACTTGCCGACATACGGCAGTGTTTAGTTCCGGCTGTCGTACTAGGATATTCTCTTTACAGATACGAGTAGTATGGGGTTCGGTTTTTGGCAGAGATGAAAGAAGATTAGTATTAAGAGAATGCCGGACAAATTTTTCAAGGAGAAATTGTAATGAAAGCAAAAACGATTGGCATTGGAGTGATGATTGCATCTCTATTGCTGAGTTTGAGTCAGACATCCGTCGCCAGAGAACCTCCTGTCGCGAAACTGGTCCAGGTAGAAGGGCAGGTGGAATATACGCGCAACGGCAGACGCTGGCATCCGGTTCGAAGAACCAAGTACCTTTTCCCCGGATATAGGATCAAGACTGGTAAAGACGGGTCCGGTAAGCTGATTAACCAGAAAACCGGTGAGTCGCAACAGTTAGGCTCAAACAGTGAAATTGAAATCTTGGTTGGTAGTATCACTTTAATCTCAGGTAATTTAACTGAACCGAAATCTGAATCCGTCAGTATATTCCAAAGCCTGATGAACAAGTTTGCAAAGGCGCAACGATATACGACTGTAAGGCGAAGCCTGAATACAAGTAACAGCAACGTGTGTGATAACAAGGTTCGCACAATCCGGGAAGTGACGCTGTCTCCTTCTCACCCGGATCTCGTGTGGAGAAATGCCTGCCCTGAATTTTCCTATCGACTCATTGTCGATGGAAATATAACAGAGGTCTCTGCCCAGTCTACTTCGGAAATGATTCGTTATACTCTGAGTGACATAGAGCCGGGCGAGTACAATTATCGGGTGGAAGTTCTTGATAAGGACGGAACTGTTTACATTCCACGCAAAGACAGCACCTTTACCTGGATATCAGGAAAAGAGGACAAAGCGGTGGCTGCTACACTTGATACGCTAAGTGATGACGTGTTTATGCAAACTAGTTTTCTTGAAGAAAACGGTATGTATGTTGCCGCGATGGATGCCTATCGGGGTTATTTTCAGGAAAATCCTGACGATAATGATATGCGACCTTTGCTGATTAAGTCATACAATGACCTGAAGTTAACCAATCTCAAGCAGAGTGAGGCGAGACTTTACAACGCTGCATTGGAAGAAGACTTTTGACATTCGATGAAGGCGAAGAGATCCTTCACTAGTTTCTTTTCCCTGTAAAAGCCCGCAAGTATCTTATAAGATGCTTGCGGGCTTTTTCGTATGGTGGGCGACAGATCAGCTGAAGATTCAAGGCTCCCTGTTGTTTTGAACAAGGGTTTTAACCACAGCAATAACTTTTAGAGAATAATCATGGGGACTACCGGTAATCGTAAAGATGTTATTGCCATTGTTGTTGTTTTTTTTCTGGCTGTTATTCTTGAATACCTGGAAGCTTTTTCACTCATTGAAGATGAAATGCTGTCCTATCGTCAGATTCTGCGTACCCATTATGCTGATCCGGAACTGACAAGTCCCTCCGAGGACATCCTCATCGTTTTCACCGATGAGGCGTTCTATGAAGAGTATGATAAGTACCCGCTGCGCCGGGTCGACCTATCCACGGTAATTGTTCGTTTGAAGGAGATGGGTGCCGCTGTAATAGGGGTGGACATGTTGCTTGATTTCAACAGTGCCTATGGCGAAGACCCAACACTCGAGGATGCGCTGCGAGTCGCAGGAAATGTATTGCTGGTTTCACAGGCCGAGTTTAAAGGCAATGAATTCGTCGGCATTAACACGGCGATCCCAAGATTCGACGAACTCACTGAGCCGGGTTACTCGAACATCAGTCCAAATAGTGCGATCTCGGAGAGTATTGTCCGGCTGCACGTTTATCCCGAAATTGGCGATCAGGAAGGCTGGCCTTTTGCCATTAAGGCCGTATCCATGTTCGTCGGTGCAGAGCCTGAGTTAGCGGGGGACACGTTGATCATCGGTGATATCGAAGTAGGCCTGGATCAATTCAGTGAAATCTACCTTGATTATCCCATGTTGCCAGCAGGTCGTGACGGAACGGCGAGACTTCATGAAGTCGTTGGAATGTCAGTATCAGATATTCTGTTTGCGGAAGATGAAGAAGAACTGGAAGATCTGGCGTACCTGGTTGACGGCAAAATAGTGCTGATAGGCGAGGTCGCCGAGGTCGCGCACGATGAGTTTGAGACGCCGGTAGGCAACGTCTTTGGGGTGAGTATTATCGCGACTACCATCTCCACGATCCTTAGAGGAGGTCCGCTGCAATCTGCCTCGATTTGGTTGGAAATTCTCGTCATTTTGATACTGATGGGTGCGTTTATTGCTACCCGGTCGATGCAGGAACCACTGAAAAGAAATCTGGTTAGCCTCGGGGTACTGATAGTCTATGTAGCTGGTACTGTACTGGTCTATGTATACGGCGGGCTGATCCTTTCCTTGAGCTATGCCCTGCTGGCGTCAGTCATCACTATCGTGGTGATCAATGCGCGTTTCTATTTGAATGAGATGGGCCAGAAGGCACTGATTCGCGATGCGTTCGGTCAATACCTGTCACCGAAAGTCGTCGCTGACCTTGTTAAAGATCCGGAGAAATTAAGCCTCGGTGGGGAAGAACGGGAAATGACAGCTTATTTCTCAGACATAGCCAAGTTCTCCACCTTTTCCGAAGCTTTGACACCAACCCAGTTGGTTAACGTCCTGAATGATTACCTGACCGAGATGTGTAATATCATCATCGGCCTGGAAGGTACGGTGGACAAATTCGAGGGCGATTTAATTATGGCATTCTGGGGTGCACCGACGATTCAGCAGGACCATGCGAAACTCGCGTGTTTCGCCAGCATTGATATGAGTAAAGCATTAGTTCCTCTGCGCGAAAAGTGGGTTGGCCAAGGTCGACCCAGTATTTCGGTGCGCATGGGACTGAATTCAGGACCCATGGTGGTGGGTAACATGGGTTCTGCCCAGCGCATGAACTACACCATTATGGGAGACTCGGTCAACCTTGCGTCACGACTGGAAGGAGCGAACAAGGCTTATGCCTCAGGTACAATGATATCCGAGGCCACGTACAATGCCTGCCAGGCCGATGTTGATGTCCGTGAACTCGATACCATCAGGGTCGTAGGGCGGACTGACCCGGTGAAGGTGTATCAGCTTCTTGAACGAAAGAATCAGACTTCTGGTAACATTGCCGACCTGGCAACCAGGTTCGAATCAGCGCTGAGTGTGTACAAGGATGGTAATTACAAAGATGCGATGGCCGGTTTCGCGGCATGTCTGGAAATTGTAGCGGACGATGGCCCTTCGTTGACATTAATGGAACGATGTGAAACTTATATCTCAGAGCCTCCTCCTTCGGACTGGGATGGCATCTTCACGCTTCAGGACAAGGGTTAAGCTTTTTATGTCAAAGAGCAGGAGTATCCAGGACATTATTGAAAACAAACTGGCGACTGAGTTCAAACCTCTGCATCTCCAGGTCCTAAACGAAAGCAGTAATCATAATGTGCCCGCCGGTTCTGAGTCACATTTCAAAGTCATACTGGTGAGCGATGATTTTGAGGGAGATCGTCTGCTGCAAAGACACCGGCGGATAAACAAAATTTTAGCTGATGAACTGGAACACCATATCCACGCCCTTGCGCTCCACACCTATACGGCGAAGGAGTGGAAGGACAAACATGGCGATGCTCCGATGTCTCCGCAGTGTCAAGGAGGAGACGGCCAGGTTGGCAGTGCACCAGAGCAGTGAGAGGTTCGCTGATCCGAAAAATACCCGCGTCGGGCGCTTATGTGCGACAGGTAGTGACCGCCAGTCAGAAACTTGAGGTATTAATAAAGCGAAGCCGCCGTAAAACCATGGTGCTGTACGTGACGCCAGACAAACCCGTTGAGATGCGCGTGCCGATGAAGTGTTCCTGGATCGAGATCGATGCTTTCCTGGAGTCGAGATTGGGTTGGATTGAACGGGCTTGCGAAGAACTGGCGCAGGTTCCAGTGGTTGCAAAACCACGGTTTATCGATGGGGCAGTTCACCGTTTTCTCGGTTCCGATTACCCGTTAATGCTTGTTCGTGGAAGGCCGAACCTTGTGCATCAGATTCAACATGCCATTGTTGTACGTTGCATGAAACCGGAAAGTGAATCACTGGTAGCGAAACACTTGAATCAGTGGTATCGCTTGCAGGGGAAAAGACTGTTCCCCGGTCGAATTGAGAATTGCCTTGGTTTGTTCAGCCAGCCAATACCTTACAGAAGAATGACAATGCGCAAGATGAAATCTCGCTGGGGTAGTTGCTCACGCAATGGTGAAATATGCCTGAATTCGATGCTGGTACAAATGCCGACTGCCGCCATCGATTTTGTGATCACCCATGAATTGTGTCACCTGCGCCATTTTTCCCACAACAAATCATTTTATCGGTTGCTGTCTTCCGTGATGCCGGATTGGAGAGAACGCGAGAAGTTGTTAGAGTTTTGTTAGTTGACTGAATCGTCAGGTGTCAGCAAGTCCTCTAGCTGAGGCCACAAGTCGTCCAATAGTAATACCTGGGCTTCCGCTGTCGGATGTATGCCGTCTCGCTGCAACAAAGCTTCACCCGTGGTCACGCCTTCCAGCAGAAACGGTAAAAGCGGTACATTAAATCTGGTAGCCACCAGGACAAACAGCTGTTCGAAGGCGCTGGTATAACGGCGACCGTAGTTAGGCGGTAACACCATACCAACCAAAAGAACATCGGCACCAGAAAGCAGGATGGACTCGACCATCGTTGACAGGTTGTTGCGAATCCTGTCGATCGGGTAGCCGCGAAGCCCGTCGTTACCGCCAAGTTCGAGCACCACCAGGTCGGGTTGGTGAATTTGCAGCGTTTTAGGTAACCTAGCCACGCCACCGCCAGTGGTTTCACCGCTGACACTGGCATTGATAACCTGATAGTCCAATGTTTTTGTGGCAAGCCGCTCCGTCAATAGATGCACCCAGCCCTGTTCCTGGTCCATTCCATAGGCGGCGCTGAGACTGTCACCGAAAACCAGTATTGTGCCAGTTTTTACGAATGGTATTGACCGAGGTGGTTCGGCGTGAGTGTTAACGGGAAACAGGAGTGCAAGTATCAATATTCGAGATGTAAAGGATGTATAAAGATTGGAAACCATAATTAAAACTGTAGGCCTTGGGAAAACTGTCAGTACTTCTGAGGGACGGCTGACAATATTGAAAGGGATTGACCTGGAAATCAAGAAGTCTGAATCGGTGGCCATTGTTGGCGCTTCAGGTTCGGGGAAAACGACCCTGTTGAGTCTGCTCGCAGGATTGGATACACCCACCTGTGGTGAAATCTTCCTGGGTGAATACGAACTGACGGATATGGATGAAGAACAGCGCGCCAAAGTCAGAGGGCAGATGGTAGGGTTTGTTTTCCAGGCGTTTCAGTTGTTGAGCAGCCTGACTGCGATTGAAAATGTCATGCTGCCCGCAGAGCTGAAAGGCGATTCACGGGCCCAGGAAAAAGCCAGTGAGGTGCTTAGACGGGTCGGTCTGGCACACAGATTCAGTCACTATCCGAGCCAGTTGTCAGGGGGTGAACAGCAAAGGGTGGCTATCGCACGCGCATTCGCCTCCACGGCTGAAGTGTTATTTGCAGATGAACCAACCGGTAATCTTGATACTGCCACAGGGGCACATATTATTGATCTGATTTTTGAACTGAATGAGGAGTTTGGCACCACGCTGGTGCTGGTTACCCATGATGCACCGCTTGCCGACCGGTGTACGCGATCCATCACAATTGATTCGGGGGAACTTAGGTAGAATGCATTTCTCAGTTGCGCTTAAACTTCTTTGGCGCGATTGGCGGGCCGGTGAGCTAACCTTGCTTCTGGTTTCCCTGATCATCGCAGTAAGCACTGTAACGACAATCACGCTGTTTGTTGATCGATTGCAACAGGCGTTACTCAGGGAATCTTCAACGTTTCTTGCTGCTGACAGGGTGATATCGAGTTCACACCCGATAGCGGATGATATTCTGATCAAGGCCGGTGAACTAGGTTTGCAGCAGGCACAAACGTTAAGTTTTTTGTCCATGGTGTTCTCTGACGATCGCGCGCAGTTTACTGCGGTTAAAGCAGTAGACGATTACTATCCGCTGCGTGGGAAGCTGATTGTTTCGGATGCGCCATTTGTGCGCGGCACACCCGTTGAATCTGGGCCGCTTCCGGGTGAAATCTGGCTGGAGAGCCGGCTGCTGCCTTCTCTTGGCGTCGATAAGGGCGATATTCTCGATATAGGTGTTGCCAGTTTTTCCATTGGTAATGTGCTGGTAAAAGAGCCGGACCGCGGCAGTGGATTCAATAGTGTAGGTCCACGGGTGCTGATGAATCTGGCGGATGTGCCATTGACAGAGGTTGTCCAGCCTGGCAGCAGGCTGACTTATCGTTATTTGTTTGCCGGTGAAGTCGCTGCGCTGGATGTTTTCCAGGCCTGGGCTAAACCAAGACTTGGTGTGGAAGCGAGAATGTTTGGCGTAAAAGAGGGTGCCGCGGGTATCGGCAATGCTCTGGACAGGGCGGAGCGGTTTCTGCTTCTTGGTGGACTGCTGGGCGTTATTCTCGCCGGAATCGCTATTGCTCTCGCCGCACAGCGATATTCTCTGCGCCATTATGACCATGTCGCGATACTAAAAACCCTGGGTGCGACACCCGCAGGAATTGATACTATTTTCGTTGTTATATTCCTGATCCTTGGCACCCTGGCCACCATCCTGGGCAGCTGCATCGGCTTTGTTGTGCAGATGGCTGCGGTGAAAATTCTGGAACCACTTATTCCCATCGAGCTGCCTAATCCCGGTTTGCGGCCGGTGGTCCTGGGGTTGGTAACCGGGTTTGTCTGCCTGCTTTCCTTTGCCTTACCTCCCTTGTTGAAGCTTCGAGCGATCGTACCGGTCAGGGTTATGCGACGGGATCTTGGAGAAACGGGCATTGCTGATCGAATGACATATTCGTTCGCGATAATCGGCATCATCGGATTGATGTGGTGGTACAGCCAGGATCTCCGGTTAACGATGCTGATATTTTCCGGTGGTGTTGCCGCAACCCTGGTGATGTCCGTTCTTGCTTATGGCCTTCTACGTTCAGGCAGGATATTTGGAATGCAGGCGGGCAGTGCCTGGCGGCTGGCTCTTGCCGGTATGCAAAGGCGAGGGCAGGAAAATGTCTTGCAGATCCTGGTATTTGGGCTTGCCATTATGCTGCTCCTAATCCTTTACCTGGTGAGAACCGCGCTTGTTGAAGAGTGGCGAGCGCAGATTCCGGAAAATGCACCCAATCACTTTGCCATCAATATTACTCCGGAAGATGTAGGTCCCATAAGACAGTTGTTTCATGAAAATGGAGTGGCGTCCCAGCCTTTCTACCCGATGACCCGCGGAAGAATCACATCGGTTAATGGCCAGCTTTCAAGAGAGCGGGACAGACAGAGGGAAGCTGCGGCGGACAGTGACGGACCAAGGGAAAGCTCTGGCCGTAACCTGACCTGGGCTGCAGATCTTCCTGCTGACAACCGGATTGTGGCGGGTAAGTGGTGGCCGGAAAATTATCAAGGTCCTGTACAGGTTTCTCTTGAAAAAGACCTTGCCCAGAGCAATCGTCTCAAAGTGGGAGACGAATTGGTGTTTACCATACAGGGCAGGAAACTTGCAGCTATTGTTGCCAGCATACGCACGGTTGCCTGGGATAATATGCAACCGAATTTCTACATCATTTTTTCGCCAGGGGCGCTTGGAGATTTCCCTTCCACCTATATGACCAGCTTCTTCCTGGAGAAACATGAAAAATTGTTTCTCAATACCTTGTTAAATCGATATCCCACCATGACTGTCATAGAAGTCGATGCCCTGATAGAGCAGATTCAAAGGATTATCACCCAGGTGACCCTGGCCATTGAGCTGGTACTGGTGTTGATTCTTGTATCAGGTGGGCTGGTATTGCTGGCGAGCATTCAGGCGAGTATGGATGAAAGACTCAAACAGCACGCCATAATAAGAACGTTAGGTGCGAGCCAAAAGCTGGTGTTGGGTAGCCTTGCCATAGAATTTGGGGCATTGGGTTTTTTCGCCGGGGTGCTGGCCACATTCGGATCTGAAATTACGGTTTATTGGCTGGAAACAGAAATATTCCAGCTGGACTACAAGATTAACCCGGAGTTGTGGGTGCTGGGACCCCTAGGCGGTATGTTGTTGATCGGTGTGGTTGGCACACTGGCGGCGCTGAAAGTGGTAAGAACCCCGCCGGTAACTGTATTGCGGGAACTGTAGGCTCAGGGTTCCGGATACCAGGAGCCACCATCCTCTTTGCGAATCCAGGGTTGTGAATACCAGAAGTAACGTCCTGGCTGGTTGGCAGGCATGGTGCAGTTGTAGCGAGATCTGCCGATCGGGACGTCGGTCATTGATCGGGCTCGAAAGGTTGTTGCATTGATGGTCTGGATATTCAGCTTGCCGCCTGGTCCGTAGCAGGTTAGCTCCGTGGTTCTCCAGTCGCCTTCGGTAAAATGGAGTTCAAGCCCGGGCTTGAAGTTGCCAGGTTCCAGTACTGGTTCGATGCTAATCGAGTAAATTGGCATGGCGAGAGTATTGCTTTTAGTCCTGAAGGATTTTAAATCTGCATAGATACCGGCCATTGGGAAACGGGGCAAGGCAAGGAAGCTGGAATTAGCGCCCATGGCGCCGCTTTGCTGACCGAACCCGATGTACCCCAGATCAGCAACCAGAGCCAGAATGTCCAGGTTAAATTCTCCATAGGGATAGGCGAATAATTTAGGTAATTCTCCCAGGTGATTTTCGATTTCCTGCTGTGCCCCGGTAATTTCCTGACGAATTCGAAGCTGCCACTGGTGCTGAGTCTCTCCGTCGAGGAAGCGCAACAAGTGCAAATGTGATTGCGTGTGGTTAGCAACAAGCGCGCCGTGTTCAGACATTTCATTGAGTTGTTGCCAGTTGAGGTATCGTCTAGAACTGCCCACCAGATCTGTAGCCACAAAAATCGTAAAGGGAATGTTTTTCGACCTGAGGAGAGGGTAGGCCTCGGTATAGATACTGACGTATGCATCATCAAAGGTAATTGCGATTACTTTGTCGGGAAGTTCTTTGCCGTCTTGCAGCGCCTTGCTGATTTCGTTCAGTGGCAGGATGTTGAATTTATTATCGTCAAGATATTGCAGGTGTGCAGCGAAATCCGCTGGAGATATGCTCGTGATTGATGGTGTACCGACATCGACATGATGGTACTGCAGCACCACCGCGGAACCCTGCGCATGTGAAGGTGGTGCAGATAAAGTTAGCGCAAGTGAGAATGCAATTAAAATTTTAACGGGCATGGAATTTTGACGGTTAGCTCGGTAATTGGTTCAAAGGGAGCTTCCTTCCCGACGTTTGCTTCGCAATCACCTGCCGGGGGCATGTTTCACTTCGTGAAGCCATGCCCTAGAATATCGCGTTCAGTAAAACGGTGCGAAGACTATGTCATCCCAATTGGTAGAAGACCCGGATCAGAAGCAGACCCGGGACAAAAATAAACTTCACAAGCGACTGCGCAGGGAAACCGGCAAGGCGATCGCAGACTTCAACATGATTGAAGATGGCGACCGTGTCATGGTTTGCATTTCCGGGGGCAAGGATTCCCTGACCATGCTGGATATCCTGATGAACCTGCAAAAGCGCGCACCCATTGACTTCGAACTTCTTGCTGTAAATCTCGACCAGAAACAACCGGGTTTTCCGGAAGAAGTATTGCCGGCCTATTTCGAATCGATTGACGTGGACTACACCATATTGGAAGAGGATACCTATTCTCTGGTAACCGACATGGTTCCCCAGGGGAAAACCTATTGCGGCTGGTGTTCCAGATTTCGACGCGGCATTTTGTACAAGTTTGCGAAACAGCATGGATACAACAAAATTGCTCTAGGTCATCATCGTGATGATATTGTCGCCACGCTTTTCCTTAATCTATTTCACGGAGGAAAGCTGAAGGCCATGCCGCCAAAATTGCTCAGCGATGACGGTGCCAATGTCGTTATTCGACCCCTGGCCTATTGCCGGGAGAAAGATATAGAACGTTATGCCAAGCTGATGGGTATGCCGATTATTCCGTGCGACCTGTGCGGTTCCCAGGACAACCTGCAGCGGCAGGTGATCAAGGAAATGTTACTAACCTGGGACAGGCAGTTTCCGGGAAGGGTTGAGACAATTTTTCGTGCTGTAACGGATGTAGTACCGTCTCATCTGGCGGATGTCTCCTTGTTTGATTTTGATAAGCTGGGCTCGGAGAGGATAATTTTAAGGTCCCCACCCAAAATAAGACGTTTGTGAAAATACAATGGCAAACACTGTCTGAATCAGCCCTTACGGGTCTGATCCAGGAGTTTGTGACGCGCGAGGGTACAGAATACGGTGCGCAGGAGGTTCCGGTGAGCACGAAGGTGGAGCAGGTTTTGGCGCAGTTGCAGTCGGGCAGAGTAGAAATTGTCTATGATGAGGAGACCCTGACAACATCGATATCCACAATCGATGGGTCTTAGCAGTAGGCGGGCTAGCCTGCTTTTGCGGCAGTAGGCCCCTGCTTGCTGAAAATTATTCTGGGGCAGAGCTGGCTTGCAGCAGGTCAACTCGTCAAGTAGCCTTACGCCTTCGTACAGATTAACCAAGGGAAGAACCATGAGAAGCATTGTCATACTGGTTGCTGGTTTGCTGATTGTGCTTGGCGCCTATTTTCTAATCGATAAAGACGTCGAGGAAATGGCGCCCGCTTCGGCTGAGCAACAGGCAGAGCATATCCGTGAAGTTACAGGCTCCATGAACGCCGAGAGGATCATTCATGCCCAGGACGAACCCCGGAACTGGTTGGCTCATGCTCGCACCTATGACGAGCAACGGTTCAGCACCTTGGATCAGATCAATGACGGCAATGCACAGGAGCTCGGTCTTGCCTGGTATTTTGACACCGGAACAGACAGGGGTCTGGAGGCATCACCCATCGTTGTGGACGGCATTATGTACTCCACGGGTTCCTGGAGTGTGGTGTTTGCAAATAACGCCAAAACAGGCGAGTTGATCTGGAAATACGACCCTGAGGTACCAAAAGCCTGGGGTGCGAAGGCCTGTTGTGATGTGGTCAATCGAGGTGTAGCGGTCTGGAAGGGCAAGGTCTATGTCGGCACCATCGACGGCAGACTGGTTGCACTTGATGCGGTTACGGGGGAAGAAGTCTGGGACATTAATACGATCGACCGCAGTAAGCCTTATACCATCACCGGTGCACCCAGGATAATCAAGGACAAGGTCATCATTGGTAATGGTGGTGCGGAATATGGCGTTCGTGGCTATGTCACCGCTTACGATTCTGAAACGGGAGAACAGGTTTGGCGGTTCTATACCGTACCCGGGGATCCGAAAGACGGGTTTGAATCCGCTGCCATGGAGGATGCCGCGAAAACCTGGACGGGTCAGTGGTGGACCATGGGCGGTGGCGGTACGGTCTGGGACTCCATGGCCTACGATCCGGAGCTAAACCAGCTGTATATCGGTGTCGGCAACGGTTCGCCCTGGAATCAGCTTATTCGCAGTCCCGGCGGTGGGGATAATCTTTATCTGTCATCCATCGTTGCGCTTAACCCGGACAACGGGGAATACATCTGGCACTACCAGACAACCCCGGGAGATACCTGGGACTACACGGCGACCCAGCACATGATTCTGGCAGAGCTGGAAATCAACGGTGAAATGAGAAAAGTCATTTTGCAGGCGCCGAAGAACGGATTTTTCTACGTGCTGGATCGAACCAACGGCGAGTTTATTTCTGCCAAACCCTATGTTCCGATAACCTGGGCGACGCACGTGGACCCTGAGTCCGGACGTCCGGTCGAGACCGATAATGCAAGGTACCAGACGGCCAACCCCTTGTCTGCGTTGACGCCGGAGCAGCAGATAGCTGCATTGAGCGCGATGAGCGGCGAAGACATAGAAAAAGCTTTTCATAAACCATCTCCCTATGGAGGCCACAATTGGCATCCGATGGCCTACAGTCCGGATACGGGTTTGGTCTACATACCAGCGCTGGACATCCCTTTTGCCTACGGTAATGAACCTCAGTTTGTTTATGTGGAAGGTCGCTGGAATCTTGCCATTGAACTTCAGCTTAATGCGCCGATAGGTGATGATGCCATTGAAGATAAAATTGATGGTTTGATTCGAGGGCACATCTCTGCCTGGGATCCCGTTCAGCAGAAGGAAGTGTGGCGTGTACAGCACGCCGGGTCCTGGAATGGCGGGATGCTGGCGACAAAGGGTAATCTTGTTTTCCAGGGCAATTCCAGCGGACGATTCGCTGCCTATCGTGCTGACACTGGCGAAGAACTGTGGTCTACGCCTGCACAGACGGGTGTTATTGCACCACCGGTGACTTACAGCATAGACGGCGAACAATATGTGACGGTGGTTGCCGGTTGGGGTGGTGCTTTCGCTCTTGCCGCGGGTGGTGCAGCGGAAAAACTCAAACTGAAAAACCGCGGAAGAATTCTGACCTATAAACTTGGTGCAAGTCTGCAACTGCCGCCGATTAAACCGGCAGGTCCGATTCCGGAACCACCTTCACTGGAAGGCTCGGATGAACAAATAGCGCATGGTAAAGCGGTCTATCATCAGTATTGTGGAGTTTGTCACGGCCCCGGCGCCAAGAGTGGTGGTGTCATTGCCGACCTGCGTCATATGCCCATGGGGATGCATCAGGTATTTGAAGACATTGTATTGGGTGGAATCATGAAAGATCGTGGCATGGTTGGTTTTGCCGACGTACTGAGTCAGGAGGATGTTGCTGACATCCAACAATATGTTATTCAGCAAGCACATCGACTAAAAGAAAAGGAAAAATTCCAATAGAACCAAGGATAACGATCATTTCGGTGTGAACCGCATGAAGTAGGTTAGTGACGGGGCCGAATATCGGGCGAACCGCTCATACCCGAAGGATCTCCCGGGAAGAAGATGAATATTGAAGCAGATGTTACAGTTGATGCCACGGGACTCCGATGTCCTGAACCGCTGATGCTGGCTCGCAACAAGATGATGGATATGGCCTCAGGGGAAGTCATCAAAATAATAGCCACGGATCCTTCAACTTCCTGGGATTTCCCTAACTTCTGCAAGTTCCTTAACCACGATCTGATCCACCAGGAAGAGATCGAGGATCAGTACTTCTACTGGATCCGAAAAGGTTAAGTACCCATGGTTGCCTACTATTTTGCTTATGGCAGCAATATGAATCCGGACAGGGTTCGTCGGCGACGAATGCTGTTTGATCATCATCAGGCTGGTACGCTTCACGATTTTCGACTGGCGTTTAACAAGCGATCGGTGAAATTCATCGGTGCAGCTTCCGCTAACGTGATGATGCAAAAAGGGGCGGTGACCGAAGGTGTTGTCTATAGATTAGAACAGGCTGACGAGATAACGACCATGGACCCTTATGAAGGGTATCCGCTTCGCTATGATCGAATTTCCTTGCCAATTGTATGCCGGGACGGGACGGTAAATGCCTGGGTTTATGTCGCCAATCAGGACTATATCGACAACGGCTTGCGCCCGACCAGATGGTACCTGCGACATATGCTGGCCGCAGAAGAATTTCTTTCGAGTACCTATGTCGAACAGCTGGCTGCCGTGGATTGTCTGCCCGATACCGATGTAGAACCGGAATGACGTTTCCGTTAGGGTTTACAACCGATCATGGATTCGACCCGGCCGAAGATCACATAGGTCCCTTTTACTACAAACAAATGGGCGACCGCAGAGTGTACGCATTCATGGTCGAAGACAGACATTGCAATCTTGTGGATGTAGTTCATGGCGGTGTGTTAATGACGTTTGCCGACTTCTCTCTTTGTATGGAAGCAACGGATCATTACAAGACAGAAGATTGTGTGACGGTAAGTTTCAGTTGCGAATTTGTATCGGTTGCCCGGATCGGCGATCTGATTGAATGCCGTGCTAATTTGACCCGCAAAACGCGTTCCCTGGCCTTCGTGACTGGTGAGATATTCACCGGAGACGAAGTTATCTTTACTTTCAGCTCGGTCGTGAAAAGACTGAAGCGCGACCAGTGATGAAATACGAAAATACAGGTGCGTTGTATCTCGTTGATGCATCGATTTACGTCTTCCGTTCCTATTTTTCCATTCCCGATTCGTTCGTCGACGCGAATGGAGAGTCTGTTAACGCCGTCTACGGCTACACACAATTCCTGCTGGATCTGATTGAACGTCAACCGGAACACATATCGGTAGCATTCGATGAAAGCCTGAATACCTGTTATCGCAACAAAATCTATCCGGCCTACAAAGCCAATCGCGATCTGCCTGATAAAAATCTGGAGTTTCAGTTTGCAAAGTGTCGGGAAATTACCGGGTTGCTGGGGTTTCACTACTTGAGCCTTCACGACTATGAGGCGGATGACATTATAGGCACTCTGATGAAACGGTTTTCGGACAATCGTCCAACTGTCATCGTCACCCGGGACAAGGATCTTGGCCAGTTATTGCGGGAGGGTGATACCCTGTGGGATTTTGCTGCGGATCAGTATTCAGACAGGGTCGCGGTGAAAAAAAAGTTTGGAGTCGAAGCGGAACAAATGTCAGATTACCTTGCGCTGGCAGGCGACAGTGTGGATAACATCCCAGGCGCCCCGGGGATTGGGGCGAAGACTGCGGCGGCGCTCCTTTCTCATTTCGGCACCCTGGATGGACTCTATGATTCTTTGGATCAGGTTCAATCAATCGGCATCAGGGGTGCAGCACGGGTGTTGAAGTCCTTGCAAGACAACCGTGATCGACTGCGTATGTTCCAGCAAATCACGAGAATTTATTGCGATGTCCCCATGGAGGTTTCTTTGAGCGAACTGACGATAACGCCCGGGCCATTGAAAGCGCTTCTTGCTTTCTGCGATGCAATGGCTTTTGGCGCGGCTATTCGCGCCCGCATTGAAAACCACAGTGGTGCCCATGCCTGAGAGGCGATTAAGAATTGGACTACTGATGAATCCCGTGGCAGGCATCGGTGGACCTGCGGCATTGAAAGGAAGCGATGACCATCTGCTGGTAGAACAGGCGAGACGGGGAGGCAGTGAAAGTAAAGTACTTGAAAGAACCGTCGTCACCATGGAAGGGCTGGCAGGCGTAAAGGACAGGATTGAGGTTGTCGCTTATGCGGGTGCAATGGGAGAGGCCGCACTGACGAATAGTGTGCTCCGCTACAGGGTTGTTGGCGAGATTGATCGACATGCAACAAGCAAAGAAGATACCAGGTGCGCGGTCGAGCTGCTGCAGGCCGAGTCGGTGGATATCATTCTATTTTCCGGTGGTGATGGTACCGCCGGTGATATCTGTGATGTCGTAAAACCGGGCCAGGTAGTACTGGGGATTCCGTGTGGCGTAAAGATGCATTCGGGCGTATTTGCTAACAATCCGGTGGCTGCCGGGAAAATAATCTGTGACATTGCCCTGGGGAAACTCACCAGCGTGATCGATGCACAAGTCATGGATATCGATGAGAAAGCCTTCCGCGCCGGGGTTGTCCGGGCGAAGTTCCGCGGGGAAATGACCGTGCCGGAAGAGCTGCGTTACATACAGCAAACTAAATCGGGTGGAAGGGAAGTGGAGGCGTTGGTCCTGCAGGAAATTGCAGCTGACGTGATCGATAAGATGAAGCCGGGGATTCAATATTTGCTTGGCTCGGGTTCGACCTGCGCTGCCATTATGGAGTCGCTGCAGCTGGAAAACACCTTGCTCGGTGTCGATGTGGTTAAAGATCGTGAATTGATTCTTGTAGATGCAACAGAAACTCAATTGTTTTCACTGGTTGCATCCGCACCGAGCGAAATCATCATTACCGTGATCGGTGGACAGGGTCACATTTTTGGACGCGGTAACCAGCAACTGAGCCCAAGGGTGATTCGTGCAGTGAGATTGGAGAATCTGAATGTCATTGCGACTAAAACGAAGCTGGAAGATCTGCAGGACAAGCCGCTTTTGGTGGATACCGGTGATCCATCACTGGATGAAAAACTGGCTGGACTGATTCGGGTCACGACCGGTTACGAGGATTCTGTGTTATGCAGGGTTTCCCCGTAGAATCGACGACTCGGAATCGGAACGCGCCGGCTTAGTGGCTATGAAGAATATGCAGAACGACTTTATTAATGGCAATTGAATCTTCGCTGCGCAATGCGTTTCGAAGTTGATTGATGACAAGCTTCTGCTCTTCAATGATTGAAGGGCTTAGATCTTTCTCCGACACAATACTCTTCACGTTTGATTCATCGACCTGGTAAACCGGTTGCACGTAAATATTGTCGGAAACGAATGGCACTTACTTAAGCATCGATAGTAGAATTAAACTGTGTTCGCAGACAGTGATGGGGTTCCCCTCCCTCCGCTGCTTGCGGCTCTCCGAGCTCCCTTCACTTGGTCAGGAGCCCCTTCAGGTCTCCTTCCACGCGTTCAGCGCTACGCTTGACGGCTACGGGAGGGGAACCCCATCACTGTCTGCTGAGTCATCAAGATCGCGACTAAAACAACATGATTGGCTTAAGTAAGTACCATTCGGGTCGGAAACTGTTGATACAAAATACTGAGAATTTTCCCGATGTGCCTGTAAAAATTCTCGATGTTGATGTCAGCCATCAGGGTCCTCAATATTCAATAGTGGCCATTATAATGCCCGGGTTGTAATTTGCAGACCCGAAACGCTATGGGGTACTAGTGTTGTTCATATCTTCCCCGAGGGTCTGCAGATAGCAGGCGAGAAGTATTACACACCTTCGGTTGCACCAGATTTGTCAGAGAAAAAGCAAGACTAGCTATCATTGATGTGCCATAATGTTCGACATATTATGTCAAGAAAAAGGGTTTCCTGTTGGCGATAAGCAGGTTCGTCATTCAGCTTGTCAGTAACGCGCGACGCCGGATCCGTCTCTTGTTTTGCATTGTTGTTGCGGCCCTTGTCCTGAGCGGCTGTAGTTCGGGCGAACGTATGGTGGAGGACGCTCTGGCAAATACAGATCGAGGCTTACAAGATCTGAACACGGCCATTGACCAGGGTAGGGTGCGAAACGCCACCATCATCAAGCAATATGTGCGTATTCTGAAATCGAGCCGGCCGGAGCTGGCGCCTCTGCTGGTTGAACTGGAAAACGACGGCACCACGCAAGGACCGCTTTTCAAGAGCCTGAAAAATCGATTTCAGGGCATTAAGGACAACACCGAACAATTTCCATCCTGGAAAGAAAAGCATGCGGAACTCGTGGCGATTGCAAACGGTGCGAACTTAAGCATTTACAACGATGCCCTTTCTGATACCGTGAATGTCATTGCTGACTTGTCCCGGGGTGAACTGGCCAGGGTCAACGCGGTAAGCCAGGAAGTGGAACAGAAGATGAACAAGTCCTCGGATTACGGTGCTGGCAGTCAGCTCATCGGTAATCCTCACTATGGACGCTGGTCCCACGGTTCGGGTGGCTCATTTTGGGCCTGGTACGGTCAGTATGCCTTTTTCTCCAGCATGTTCGGTGGCCGCCGTCACTACTACAATGATTGGGGCAGAAATCGCGGTTATTCCTATTACCATGATTACGGGAGAAATAACTATACATCGCGTTCCCAACGGGCAAGCCAGAGGGATGTGGACACCAGGGCGCGTAAACAATTTGGCTCCAGAGGTGGCTATAAAAGCCCATACTCCAAGAGCCGGACCGGTTCCTCAGGCATTAGCCGTAACAGCACGGCACAACAGCAATCCCTGTTCAAGAGTCAGTACGCAAAAAGCAGCAGAGCCAGCAAGTTCCAGAGCAGCAGCAGAAATTGCGGTTACAGAACGTCTCGTGGTATATCACGAGGAAAATAACAGATAACACAGGAATCAAACGATGGACTTGATTAACTTCACCGCAGTTGATGCTTATGTCTACCAGATTATTCTGATCAACCTGGTCATTGTGGTCGGACTGTTATCAGGGTTGAGATTTGTGACCGGCGTGGTGGCCAACGTCAACAGTGCTGAAGAACTGGCAGCCAGGGACAACTATGCATTTGGGGTGGCGATGGCCGCTGGTATCGTTGCTCTCGCATTAATGTTAACCGGAGCCGTATCAGGCGAGGTAGGAGACACCTACGTTAGTGAAATCGTTAGCGTCCTTGCTTATGGCGTGTTGGGTGTGATCCTGATCAAAATCGGACGCCTCGCTCAGGACAAACTGGTGCTCACGGGTATCCGGATCCAGGATGAGATAAAGTCAGGAAACCTCGCGGCAGCGCTAGTCGATGCGGGCAATACCCTGGCGACTGGATTGGTACTTCGCGCTGTCATGCTCTGGGTTGAGAGTGATACTCTAAATGGCTTGCTGGTTGTACTTGCCGCGTTCGTCATTACACAACTGTTGATGGCTTTAGTGAGTAAGTATCGCCTGATAATTTACGCAGGACGACATGACGGTGAAAGTCTGCAGTCGGCATTCGTTGCCGGGAAAGTGGCGCTAGCCATACGTTTTTTTGGGCATATGATTGGCGTCGCTCTCGCCATTACCGCGGCATCCGGTGTCGTTGCCTATCAGACTGAAAACCTGATTGTCGCATTACTTGCATGGGCGGGCATCGCGCTGCTTTTCAGCGTTCTGGTTTCTCTTGTTGCCAGTATTGCGAGAAATGCCGTTCTGTACGGAGTCGATGTTGTAGAGGAAGTCGACAATCAGAACAATATCGGTGTGGCGGCCATTGAAGCGTCGATTTCAATTTCTATCGGTCTGTTCTTCGTCGCTCTCTTTGCCTGAAAAAAGTTCGCTTCTTAGGCGCCGTGAGCTGCTGCTCCATGATGCGTTTCTTATCAGCATTATGGGAGTGCTCGCCGCCTGCGGCCTGATCTACGAGTATCTCTTATCGCATTACGCGGGGCGGGTGCTCGGTGCGCTGGAGTCAACCATCTATACGATGATCGGTTTGATGATCGTTAGTATGGGCATCGGTTCTTTTGCCGCAAGAGTATTTAAGGAACCGTTCACCGCATTTGTCTGGCTTGAATCCCTGATTGCGCTGCTGGGTATCAGCTGCATACTGCTGATCGCTTCCCTGGTGGCCTTCACTTCCATCTTGCCACAGGTGATTGCGGAAACGTTCAATCTTGCCCCGGACCTGATCCCCAGGGGAGGTTTTTTGGCGTCCTTGCATCAAATGGCCATCATGAGTCCCTATTTTTTCGGCATCATCATCGGATTGTTTATTGGTATGGAAATCCCGCTGATTGCGCGGATTCGCGAAGCTGTTTATGGCGAACATCTTGAACATAACACGGGGACCATTTATGGCGCCGATTATCTTGGCGCGGGTGTGGGCGCAGCTATCTGGGTTGGGCTGATGCTATCCATCAATATTAATCAGGCCGCTGTTATCACCGCCATTGCGAACCTGCTGGCAGGGTTGTTTTTCCTGATACGCTACTGGCAGCGGATTAAATTTCGCAAAGTTCTGCTATCACTGCACGGACTTATCTTGTTGTTGGCAGTCACCGTTTACCAGTTTGGGGAGGATTGGTCAGATAACCTAACCGATCTCATGTATCGGGATGAAGTTGTTTTCAGCCATACCTCCCGGTACCAGAATATGACAGTCACCCGCCGGTTTATATCGAACGAGCAAGATATCCTGTATGGGTTCTTCCTGAATGGACGCCTGCAGTTTTCGAGTAACGATGAGACGATATACCACGGGATGCTCGTTTATCCTGCCATGCTGGTTGCGGGAAAAGTTTCCAGCGTACTCATTATCGGTGGAGGTGACGGTCTCGCGTTGCGCGATGTTTTGAAGTTTGAACCCGAATCGGTCACATTGATTGATCTCGATAGGGAACTGGTGGAATTTTTTACCGCCACGGAGGAGCAATTGCCTATCTACCGGCAAGCATTGGTTGAGCTGAACGAGCACGCTTTTTCAGACGAAAGGGTAGAAGTCATCTTTGGCGATGCCTTCATTGAGGTAGATCGACTGCTGGCCAGAATCTCATACTACGATGTAATACTGGTCGATTTGCCAGACCCCAGCCACCCGGACCTGGATCGATTGTACAGCGATCATTTCTACAAGCGCCTGAACCGCCTGCTGACAAGTAATGGTGTCCTGGTCGTGCAGTCAACCTCTCCCTATCATGCCAAGAAGGCGTTTATCAGCATCGGCAAGACACTTTCCATCTCGAATTTCAACCATGTGGAACAATACAGACAAAACATCCCCAGCTTCGGTGAATGGGGCTGGAGTATCGCCAGCAAGCAAATACAATCACCCAGGGTAAAATTGCAGCAGCAGAGACAGCCGGTTAATCATCCCTGGCTGACGAGGGATTTAATCGTCGCTTCTTTCGAATTTCCGAGGGATTTTTTTGCAGAAGCGGATAAGATTGAGGCCAACAAACTGGGAACCAACCGTGTTTACCGGTATCACACAGAAGCATGGCAAAAAGAACTGGGAATCTACCAGAACTAGGAGCGGCCGGTGTTCAGTAGCGAGTTATTGATAAAATGGGAGCCGGGAAACAGAATTATCTAAAAAATGGTTGACATATTATGTCAAATCAACAAAACTAACAGGGTGACATAATATGTCGCGACGCAAAACAGGAGTGAATCAATGAATATACAAGATCTGGCGATACGGCTTTCAGACTTGCAGAGTTTTGACGGCTACCAGTTCGAATGCCAGCCGATACCCGGCGAAGTAGACGTACTACAGGTCACCGTTGGTGACTTCGAGGAGCTTCCATCCTATGTATCCATCACGGATACACAAGTGCTCTGTATTACCTGGCTGTTCACGGAAGATGAGGTCAAGCCTGAAACACGAGCTGACATGATGGAAGAAATGCTGGAATTGAACATTCCGATTCCGCTGTCTGCGTTTGCGAAGATTGGTGATCGCTATGTCATTTTTGGGGCCTTGTCCATCGACTCAAGTATTGAAGACATTTGCCATGAACTGATCACATTGTCTGAAAATGCCGTTGAATCCATTTCGGTATTGGAAGAATTTTTGAAATAATGAATCAAATTGGAGTTTAGCCATGAGTATATTAAAGAAAATCATGACTGCGGTAAGAGGTGGTGCCAGGGAAGTCGGTGAACTGATCGTTGATGCCAACGGCACTCGAATTTTCGAACAGGAAATCAAGGATGCCGATAAACACATGCGTAAAGCCAAGCAAGACCTGACTGAGGTCATGGCAAAACAGATGCAGGCGGGGCGCAAAGCAGAGTCCCTGAAAGCTGAAATTAGCGAACATGAAGGTTATACGGTCCAGGCGTTGGAAAAGGACGATGAAGAACTGGCGTTGGAGATTGCTGAAAAGATTGCCGGTCTTGAAACTGAATTTGCCGAACAGGAAGAAGTTCGGAAAAGTTTTTCGGAACATGTGAGCAGGCTCAAGGATCTGGTCAAGAAAGCTGAACGCCAGTTAAAGGAATATGAGCGGCAGCTTTGCATGGTAAAGACCACTGAAAGCGTACAGAAGGCAAGCGCGGCTATTACTGATAATTTTGCTTCTAGTAATTCGAAGATCTTGTCAGCGAAAGATTCGCTGGAACGGATCAAGAAGCGTCAGCAAAATACCTATGATCGATTAGCGGCTGCCGAAGAGCTTGAAGCTGAGAATTCAGACCAGAACCTGAAGCAGAGAATGCAGGCGGCGGGAATTGGCGCGAAAGAAAAATCTGGCAGTTCTGTGCTGGACCGAATCAAAGCGAATCGGTAAGCAGACATGTCCTTTCTCAAGGGCTTGTGGAAACGAAAGAAGACTGGGCCGAGGGCGCTCGAGCACCCTCGCGATCTGGTGGAAGGCGATCTTGTCCAGTTGGCAAATCACTATGGACTGCCTGAACAGCTCCGGGACAAGATGTTCAAGGTCATCGGCATCTGCACCTACCAGTTTGAACATGGTAATGACACCAGCTTTAGCCTGGAAAGTACTGATAACGACCGGATAAACCTCACGATAGAATCGGATGCCGGCAGGGAAACGGCCGCATTCTCTTTTACCGTTGATCGCAGCACCGTGGAAGAATTGTTTGATCTTGACGAATTCGCACAGATATTCGACGGCGAAGACGCCGTATCTCTGACCCTGAAAAGTGATGCAGGATTAGATGGCTGGGTTGCGGCAGGTTACCATCAGGAGACAAAGGGAGAGAAAGGTTATTTTTATGATAAGGACTATCGTGATTCAGCGCCTCCGGTTGAAGAGGGCACGGGTGAGCCTTTTGAATACTATTTTCTTTTGAGCGATGATGAGACCAAAGGCGTTGAGATCGAGGTGTTCAACGGTGGCGAGACTGAAGTTTCGCTAGTTTTTTATTGTGATCTTGAAATGATTAAAGACCTGTGGCCTGCAGAACAGGCACCATCTGAATCAAAATGAAGGCAATGAAAACGTCCAGGAAATGGGAAAAGGAAAAGAAGGTGGTGCGTGCTGTCCAGCTGGCTTTCGATGTGGGTGACGAGGTCAATCACCAGATCAGACTTGAAGCACTGGAAGAAGGCATTAACCCGCCGGACCGAGTTCGTCAGATCCTTGGGCTTCCTGTAAACAGCAAACCTGTCAGACCGCGACTTTCCATTTCCTTATCTGAAGTCGATTTTGAATTGCTTGCGGAAAAGTTCAGTGTCTCGCCTACCGACAGGTTGCGCATCAGACAACTCGCCGCAGAAAAACTGATTGAACATATTGGTCTGGACCATCGGTGATGGTGAGCGGGAATAAATTACTGACCCATGCTGACCATTAAGCCCATATTATGGCGTCGTTATCGTCACCGGTGGTATAGCAGCCAAACCACAAGCAATCGAAAACGCAAGATCCAGGAACTGCTGCTTCTGCTGCTCGTTGTTGCCATCGCGAATACCATCGCCATGGTGTTCCTGGAAGGGCTGCCAATTCGAGATGCGGCCTGGCTCACTATGACGACCATGACGACAGTAGGCTACGGCGATATATCGGCAGAAACAGATCTGGGTCGGCTGGCTACCGTTCTATTGATGTATTTATTTGGAATATTCTTGCTTGCGCAAATTGTTGGGGAATGGATTGACTATCGAATTTCCCAAAAGGAGCGTATGCGCAAGGGCCTCTGGAGATGGAAGATGGAAGATCATATCGTCATTGTTAACACGCCTGAATCTTATGGTGCCAGGTATCTGCGAATTCTTGTGGAACAGATTCGCAGTACGCCCAAACTAACGGATTACCCCATTGAAGTCCTGTCCGCGGACTTCACGGAGGGCTTGCCTGCGGAGATTTCGGCCATGGGTGTGGTTCTGCACCATGGCAGGCCTGAAGGGCGTGCCAGTCTTGCCGAGGTTGATATTCAGCTGGCCAGCTACATCATTCTGTTGGCCGTAGATACCAGCGACTATCGCTCAGATAGTTTAACGCTGGATGTGCTGGATCAATTGAAGAGTTTCGATATACAGGGTCATGTTGTCGCCGAGTGTGTACTCGAATCAAACCGGGTCAGGTTGAAGCGCAATGGTGCAGATGCGGTGATTCGACCGGTTCGCGCTTATCCGGAACTGATGGTCCGCGCCATGGCGGCTCCCGGCACTGAGGAAATTCTGGAAGACCTGTTCAAGCACGAGGGAAATCATACTAGACGTTACGATATTGAATTCGAGGGTAAATCTTGGGGGGAAATGGCTTGCAATATATTATTGCAAGGTCTTGGTACGCCCATGGGATACCTCGACATCGAGAAACAGATTGTGACCAATCCTGCGCCGGAGAAACTGGTTTCAGGCACTGCCATATTCGTGATAGCCAACCAGAATTCTGTACCAGATGCAGAGAAAATTGCTGCTTGTATTGCCTAGGGAACGTCTCATCTGCTGCTCAATGTCTGCGTGAACTCGAGCACGCGGGTCCCCTGGGTACAACGCAGGGTTTCTGAGTGAATGACCTGAAGAGTAACTGGCTCTCTGGCCTGAAGATGATATGTATCCTGGTCCTCATCATCTGGCTGGTTGAGGTCATCAATAATTTCTTCGGCCATGGGCTAAATGCCTATGGCATTTACCCAAGGCGGGTCGATACTCTACCCGGTGTCTTGTTGTGGCCGTTCCTGCACGGTAGCCTGCAGCACCTGGTGATGAATACCACACCGCTACTGATGATGGGATTTTTTGTGGCATTGCGGGGGCCGCTGATTTTTCTCAAAACAACCCTGCTGGTTCTGGTGATCGGAGGGCTGGGAGTGTGGTTGTTCGGACGGCCTGCGTACCATATTGGTGCCAGCGGGCTAGTGTTTGGGTATTTTGGCTTCCTTGTGGCCATTGGCATCTACGAAAGAAGCGTTAGCGGACTTGCCATTGCATCAATCACCCTGTTTTACTATGGGGGCTTGATACTGGGCGTGTTGCCTACGGACAGTTTTGTGTCCTGGGAAGGTCATTTGTTTGGGCTTTGTGCCGGCATACTGGCGGCGAGAATGCTGGCTTTTTCTCGTTGAAGCTTTTTTGTCGAAGCTCGTTAGGAAGAAGGGGGGGTAAATCCATGTTGCGAACTGTTGTGATCTTGTTCTACCTGGTGGCAGCGGACCATGTGCTTGCAGATTGGGAGATGGTAAAACAGGTTTCCACGGTCTCTTTCGGCACCGTTAAAAATGAGACCGTTTCCGAGTTGCACAAATTCACTGAATTTAAGGGGCTGGTACGAAATAGTGGCCTCGTTCGAATTGAAATCGATCTGCTGAGTGTGGATACAGGCATTGAAATCCGAGATGAGAGGATGCGTAGTATTCTGTTCGGTGACGCGACCAGGGCTGTCTACAAAGCAAATATGGAGATGCGACGGATTACAGATGTCCCGATCGGCGAGAGTATAGAGATTGACCTTGACGGCTTGCTTGAACTTAATGACTATTCCAAGGCTCTGCCGCTTAAAGTCAGGGTGACGCACCTGACGTCGGGCAGCTACCAGGTAGAAACAGTCGCAGCAAATACGATTGATTTGAGTTCATTCGGGTTTACGCCGGGAATAGAACAGCTGCGTTCCATAGCGGGTCTAAATGTTATCTCAATGGTAATCACGTTGGAGTTCAATTTGGTATTTAAGTCGCTGTCGAACTAATCCGTCAGTCTATCTCCTGTATATTTATTCGGATTTTCCTTGAGAGAAATATGGGCAGAAAAATTCTTCTCATTACGACTGACCAGATGCGATTTGACGCCCTGGGTTGCAACGGTGGCATCGTTGCCCAGACACCTAATATTGATTCCCTGGCTAGCCAGGGAATCAACTACCTCCGAGCACATAATCAAAACGTAGTGTGCATGCCCGCCCGTGCAACCATCGTCACCGGCCAGCATGTGGCAACCCATGGGGTGTGGATGAATGGTGTGAGCCTGCCGGAAGAAACGCCCACCATCGCCCATTGGTTGCAATCCCACGGTTATAGAACGGCATTGCTGGGTAAAGCGCATTTTGAACCCTGGCTCGGCTCAGCCGAGGATTTCTATGAAAATCGGATGGCTGGCCTGGGTGAAACAGGCCCCCATCGCGGTTTTGAGCACATGGAACTGGCGAATCATTTTCTTGAAGGGCACAGCCATTATGATCATTTCCTGAAGAGGGAGCATCCCGAGGTGCTGCCCGGGATGTACCCCATGGTGAATGAAAAAGGTCAGCAAAACACGCTGGGCGGGGGAGACACGGAAGCGATTCAGGTATGGCCGACGGACATTCCCTGCGAGCTGTACCACACCCATTGGGTAGCGACGAGGACGATCGCCTGGCTGGACACCTTGTCAGAAGATGAAGACTGGTTCGTGTGGATGAGTTTCCCGGACCCGCATCACCCCTGGGATCCTCCTGCATCCGAGAAAAACAGGATTGACTGGAGACAGGTCCCGTTACCTGACCTGTATCCGGGAAGTGCAAAAAAAGCGGCTGAAATGTTGAAGGATAAACCTAGGCACTGGGCCGGGTATTTTGACGGGTCCTTGTGGTCCAACCTGGAATCACCCAGGGGTTTTAAGCCTTGTGACCTGACCCCGGACCAGATAAGGGAGATCAATGCCTACAATCACATTGAAAATGAGCTGATTGATGAAGCCTGCGGCCGTGTTATGGCACACCTTCAAAAACGAGGTTGGCAACAGGATACAGACATAATATTTACTTCTGATCATGGTGAACTGCAGGGGGACTACGGATTGTTGTTCAAAGGTCCGTATCACGTAAATGCGTTGATGAGGCTGCCCCTGATCTGGAAACCATCGCCACGATTGAACATAAGCCCGGCTGAGGTGAGTGAACCGGTAGGTCATCTGGATCTTGCGCAAACTTTCTGTCACATCGCTGGCATTGACGAACCCCATTGGGTTGAAGGTAATAAACTGCCGATTTCTAACGAGGAAGCCAGGGCGCAACAGCGAAGTCATGTCATAACCGAGTGGGATAGCGAACATGGTCCCGTGGATATTCATCTGAAATCGATCTTTCAGGATGGCTGGCTATGCACAGCCTATGAAAAAAGCTCTCTTTATAAAGGTACCGAGGGAGAGTTGTATGATTTGAAGGAAGATCCGGACCAGCTTATTAATTTGTGGTCGGATCAATCCATGCAGTCCATCAAATCAGACCTGATTGCAGATCTAAAGGACAAGCTGCCACCTGTCCGGCAACCCCGTTTGGAACGCAAGGCACCGGTATAGGCCTGGGATGGAGTTGCGGTGATCCGGTGAAGGGTTATATTGTAGCTTTCCTAAAAGTCGCAGCTAATATTCTAAAACGGACTATGAAGTGCTGGACTTTCTTAACCACTCGGCGTATCAATAAAGTCAACCCCTCGCACGAGGTTGTCGCGATGCCGATCAGGACGTTAGGGAAACTGCTGGATTCTCGTAATATTTCGTTTCGCAGTTACAATCATCCGCCCACCTATACCGCACAGGAAACAGCTGAAGTACTTCATATTAGCGGCTATGAAGTTGCTAAATCGGTAGTGCTCAAGGTCGATGGCCGGTTCGTGATAACCGTGTTACCGGCGTGCCAGCAGGTCGATCTCGAAATCTTTCGCCAGAAATTAGACGCTAAAACTGTCGAACTTGCGACAGAAAAAGAACTCCAATGCATCGCGCCCATGTGCGATAAGGGTAGTATTCCACCCATTGGTAATCTCTTTGGGCTGCCGGTTTATGTCGCCACGTCATTGGCAGATGATGAGGTCATTTCCTTTTCCGGCGGCACCCATACGGAAGAAATTCGAATGTCATTCAGGGATTTTGAATGGTTAGTTCAACCCCAGATTATGGATTTTACTAAGCACTAGGAGAAAAGTGATGCGTTCCAGATATCGCTCACTGCCGACAGTTAACCTGGCCGAGGCAACCACGTTTGTGAACCCGCCGATACCGACCCTGACACTGGATAGTCCCGCCTGTGTCTTTATGACGGACTTCCTGAGTGTGCACCCGGTGGTGGTTAACTGCAAAACGAGTGTCAGTGAAGCCCTGAGCCTGATGAAGCGATCCTATGTCCGATCATTACTGGTGACCGACATGGATGGTTCAGGTTTTAACGGTATTATCACTGCGACCGATATTAATAGCGGGAAGGTCCTGGCATACATGGCGAGTAACGAGATAAAGGATCGCAATGAGGTCTTCGTGGAACACGTGATGATTGACAAGGAACACATCCATGGCCTCGACTATGAGAGAGTGGCTGCCTCGACGATCGGGGACATTCTCGAAACCATCAAGCACCTGAGCGAGCAACACGTGATTGTCGTTGATAAATCCTTGAATTCATTCAGCGTCAGGGGAATGTTTTCAACAACCAACATTGCCAAGGCACTGCATATCAAGTTCGATGTCGAGCCCCAGGCAAGGACGTTTTTCGAACTCGAGCAGGTAATTCTGCACCACCATATGGCTTGAGGCACGTTCCCTAACTTTATTTTACAGGGTACAGGTTAAAGTCGGAAGGAATCTTCGGCCAAATACATCATAGATTTTAGGCTGTTTCCGTTAGCCGAAAACTCGTTGATAATCTTCCAACTGTTCAACAGCTGGGTGAAATCGACGCTGGTTAGCGGGCCTCCAGACGAACAAAGTATCTCGGTGCAAACCCGGTTAAAATTCGGAACCCTATTCCATGGCGGTGGTCGAAATCCACGCGATCATGTTCTTCGGCATCGGTCACTGGAACTGCCACATAGTCGCCTTTCCCTCCATCTAAAACGATTTTCACGTTCGGGTTCTCCAAGACCTGGTTGTACCATGCTCGGGGCCAATGGTTAGCTGATACATAGAGCTGACCATTGCTGTCAAGACGAGCCAGTACCCGGTCGTTCGCTACCCCATCCTTGTCCGTCGTCGTGATGACGAGCGTGGTTTGAGATGTAGGCTGGAAATACCCGAGCAGGGATTCAAACAAGATGACGATCCCCACGTAAACGAGGAACAAGATCGTGATTAACTTCATGGCTTTCATTAGAACTCCCGGAGTGTTTCTGCCCGGCCTGGCTAAGGCCGGTTGTGGGATGGATTCTCGCACGTCAACCAGGCCCGTTGCCAGCTCTGCGCCCTGCCAAGAGCTGGCAGACGATGTTTGTCGCTTAAGCAGAGCGATCGTTGAGAATTTCGCGGATGATACGCTGGGACATCCGCACCATGACCTGATTCGTGTCCCAGTAGTACGCAAGTGCAAGCAGAGCCTGGTATAGCGCCCAGCCCTGACCCCGGATCCAGGTCGCGTCATCAACTTGAATCGCGTCGCGGAACACGCGTCGACTGTCCCGCGTGAACAGATTCCATGCCGGGAGCAAGTCACTGGCAGGATCGCCCACGCCGAGAAGACCGAAATCAATAACTGCGGTTAACTTTCCACACTGGGTGAGAAGGTTTCCAGGTTGAAGATCTCCGTGAATCCAAAGGTCTTTATATTGCAGCGGTTGTTTGAGGGCTAAATCCCAGGCCTTGGTTACCCTTCTGCTATCGATACGATCGCCCAGCTCCTCGATAGCTGAGCGAACGAGAGGGTCACGATCAGCAAGAGGTTCGCCGCGAAAATTGTTGTGGATGCCGTGACGCGGACCGTCGCTCGGATCAATGTGCTGCAGGTTGGTGATAAACCCTGCGAGATCAATGGCAGCCTGCGCAAGATCTTCAATAGGTTGAATCCAGCCATCTTTGCCTTCGAGCCAGGAATAGATGGACCAGAGCCATGGATAATCGCTTTCAGGGCGTCCTTTTTCCAGGGGAACCGGAACCGAGAGCGACAGATGAGGAGCCAGTTTGGGGAGCCACTGATGTTCCTTGTCCGGAAATTGCACTGCGCTTTCTCGATACGGCAACCGAATAACCATCTCGTCACCGAGGCGAAACAGCGCATTGACTGTCCCCGATGAGACGACGGGTTTGACCGGCAGGTCCGCCCAGCGCGGGAACTGTGATCTAACCAGTGAAATTGCGAGGTTAAGGTCGACATTAATTTTAGTGAGATTGTTGCTAGACAATTGTATGGCTCCACATTCCGAATACAGGTAAGCACTGAGGACCCAGTGCGAGAAAAAGAAATCTGTGCAGAAACTAGTGGCGCATGTCGACACCATAACAAGGTTCGCAGCAATGCGATATGACGGCATTGGTATCGATTTCTCGGAGTTGAAGGGAGGATTACTCTACAATGCGCGGCAAGATGAGCGGCGCCAGATTTTCAACAGCCTAAATCCTGCTCAGCAGCAGGGATTGTCCTGTATGTCAGCCATCAGACCTATCCACCATGACTCGACGACCTTCGTGAGGAAACCAGAGATGAGCAAAGCAGTTGTGTTGTTGAGCGGCGGTCTGGATTCCACCACCGTCGCCGCAATAGTCAGAGAGCAGGGGTTCGATTTTTACGCGCTTTCGTTTGAATACGGGCAGCGACATATTGCTGAACTCAAAGCAGCGAAAACGGTTGCGTTCTCCCTGGGAGCGGTTGAGCATGTGATCGCAAAGATAGATTTGAGAATATTCGGTGGGTCTGCGTTAACGGACGACATCGATGTGCCCAAGGCGCGCTCGACTGATGAAATGTCCGACGGAATCCCAGTCACCTATGTGCCTGCCAGAAATACTGTGTTCCTGTCATTTGCACTCGCCTGGGCAGAGGTGCTGAACACTTCTGACATATTCATCGGGGTTAACGCGTTGGACTACAGCGGTTACCCGGATTGCCGACCCGAATTCCTTCAGGCGTACGAACAGATGGCAAATCTAGCGACAAAAGCAGGCGTCGAGGGAATGCAACACCTCAATATCCACGCGCCTCTTATAAACCTTACCAAGGCCCAGATTATTCAAAAGGGGATAGGTCTGGGCGTAGATTATGCAATGACAATGAGTTGTTACGACCCGACCGAAGATGGACGCGCCTGTGGTGCATGTGATTCTTGCCGGTTGAGAAAAAAGGGGTTTAAGCAAGCGTGTGTAGAAGACCCCACCCGGTATGCTTAGAAGGAGACACCAGGTGATAGGGGCCCCTTGTGGTTATGTGCTGAATTGGCGTGCAGTCGTGCCTGGGTTGAAGCAATGACTTACTCTGTAAAGGAAATTTTCTACACATTGCAAGGCGAGGGCGCCAACACGGGTCGTGTCGCTGTGTTCTGTAGATTTACCGGGTGCAATCTCTGGTCGGGTCGTGAAAAACACCGCCGGTCGGCTATCTGTCAATTTTGCGATACGGATTTTGTCGGTACTGATGGCATCAATGGCGGCAAGTACAAAAGTGCCGCAGAACTCGTTACTGTCATCGAAGCGACCTGGCCCAGTATCAGTTTAGACAATCGATTTGTCGTTTGCACTGGTGGGGAACCCTTGTTGCAGCTGGACGATGAACTCATTGAGCACTTGCATCGTGTAGGTTTTGAGGTGGCGGTCGAAACCAACGGCACCATTCCCGTGCCATCAAACCTGGATTGGCTTTGTGTGAGCCCCAAGGGTGATGCGACGCTCTGTATCACCAGTGGTGACGAACTAAAACTTGTGTTCCCCCAGGAAGGCGTTTCGCCGGAACAGTTTCGCGATCTTGACTTCAAACATCTCTACCTGCAGCCAATGGATGGCCTCGACTACAAAGAGAATCTTAGAGCCACACTATCCTATTGTCAGTCGCATCCAGAGTGGAAGTTGAGTCTGCAGACACACAAAATTCTTAATATTCAATAGTGGTAAGGGCATTCGCTGATGCCTTCCAATCCGGGATGAAAGACATCAGCAGATGGAATAGGGTCAAAATAGCTAAGTGTCAGATAGTGAATTCGGAATATTCACCGGGACCAATAACCTATTGATATAAAAGAGGAAATTGGAGCGGGAAACGAGCGGTCCGGCGTTCCGGCTCGAACTCACGACCCCGACCTTGGCAAGGCTATTGGATAATACAGATCCTTTAGAATCAAGGGATTGACGTAAACCAATCCTGTTTGAAAAAACACAAGAATGCAGGCTGTAAAGTCTGCTAGGTTTTAATTCGGGCTCTTTTTGGGCTCGTGTGTTTTTCGTTAATCAGAGTCGGCTTACTGCTGGTGAACTCAACCGGTCGATGCAACATCTAATCTCTATTGATAGAGAGGAGGATGTTGAAAATGAAGCGCAGAAAGAGGATTAGCTACACCGAGACTGACAAGGCTCTGATGTGGGATCGCTGGC
>JACZXW010000157.1 GCA_022571415.1 Pseudomonadota bacterium | reverse complement strand
ATGTCCATGTTTTTGATCCATTGATGACATAGTGGTCACCATCGAGTTCAGCATGGGTCTGCAGGCTGGCCAGATCAGAACCCGCGCCAGGCTCGCTGTATCCTTGGCACCATTCGACCTCTGCTCTGGCGATTCTCAGCAGATGCCGTAGCTTCTGTTCCTCGGTACCATATTCCAGCAAGGTCGGCCCGATCATACTGGTGCCAAAACTCGATAACGCCGGGCGCGCCTTGATCGCACCCATCTCTTCCAGGAGAACAACATATTCAGCCGTACTGAGCCCGCCCCCGCCATATTCCTTCGGCCAGCTTGGAACAGTCCAGCCCTTTTCCACCATCCGGCGCAGCCACAGACGCGTATCCGGATCCTTTATTTCAATCTTGCTGCTGCCATTGGAAATCTCACCGGGTCCCCGTGCTCCCGGCGGGCAGTTAGTTTCCAGCCAGGCCCGGGTATCTGCGCGAAACACTTCAAGATCCATACTGTCTTCAATTCATCAGCTTATGTGAACATTGACGCTATCAAAAATGCACGGCCACTTCCAGCCATCCATTTCCAGTGATGACAAACAATCGATACCGTCATTAGCAGGTAGAGAAAAAAAGAAAAATAGGAGAAAAGGACTAATTAATTGAAAATTCACAAATTATGCTTTTAAAAGAAAAGAGCCACATTATGCGGCTCTTTTCGGTTTGTGAATAAAACTCCTATCGAATAGTACTTGTACAACAGCTGAAAGATCCTGTGGGATACACGGGTGTGCTTACGTTGAAGGGAACTTTTCTAGGGAACGCGAACAACGCACCGACATCTGGCTGCACAGGCGGAAAAGGCGTGGAGTATAACCTTGTGCCAGGAAGCCATACAACTCCACCACTCGGTCCACCAGCCCAATCACCCGCACTCGGTATCACCCCAACCACGCCAAGTTCTGACTCTGTGCAAATATGACCACCACGAACAGCACACATCTGCACGGCATCTTCCAGTGCTGGTACTTCTTCAGGCCAACCCACATTGCCTGATTGATCAAGCGCCTCTTGAAATCCAAATAGAGCGAGAATTAAATATGTGTATTCTTCCGGGTATGTACACAAATTAATTGCGTCCAACACTTGCCAGCGTCATCAGCAGCATCGTCATCCTGCTGAACCAGACCAACTTGTCCCTCATCTACCGCTAAACCCTAAATATCGAATCTTCTTTTGTAATCTCACCGGCTCATGAAATCCGGATCCCGCTTTTCTCGGAGAGCGCTGACTCCCTCCGCTGCATCAGGCCCCATGAAGTTCAACATCTCAAACGCCAGACTCGCATCAAATGCCGGCGCCGCCTGGGCCAGCCACAGGTTCATTGCCCGTTTTGTCCACTGGGTCGCATCAACAGGTCCTTTGGCAATGATGGTAGCCACACGCATGGCCTCTGCCATCAATTCTTCCCGTGGTACAGATTTACTCACGAGGCCGATCTGATCTGCGGTCTTGCCATCGATAAATTCGGCGGTTAGAAGATAATATTTTGCTTTAGCGAGGCCGCACAGCAGTGGCCAGATAATGTTCGCATGATCGCCCGCGGTAACACCCATACGCACATGACCATCGGTAATGCGTGCTTCCTCTGCCATGATACTAATGTCCGCCATCAGTGCCACGGCAAGTCCGGCGCCGACGGCAACGCCATTGATCGCCGAAATAATAATTTTCGAACACTGGGTCATCCGATAGACAATATCCCCGGCTTCCTTAAACGCCTGCCGCATGCCTTCATAGTTCTGCACCATCGTGCTGATCCATTCAAGATCGCCCCCGGCCGAAAACGCCCTGCCCGCCCCGGTTACCACAACCACCCGGGTATCAGGGTCCGCATCAATATCCAGCCACACTCGCGACAGTCCATTATGCAACTGCGCGTCGGTCGCATTGAGCGCCTCCGGCCTGTCAATTGTCATCAACAGAATGCCATGCTCTTTCCTCTCAAACTTCAGTCCCTTGTATTTTTGAAACCAATCGTCTGCCATGAATTACCCCTTTACGCCATTGTTAACCCGCCAGAAACCGATAAGGTCTGGCCCGTGATATAGGAAGCTCCCTCGGAAGCCAGGAACTTGACTGCAGCTGCCACATCCTCGGGTTTCCCCAAACGTTTCATCGGTACACTTCTCGTCATTGAACTGATCACGCGCTCACCATCGTCACCGGCATCAATAATCTCATCGAGCAAGGCAGTTTCGGTCGGTCCCGGGCATATGGTATTCGCTGTAATTCCAT
>JACZXW010000082.1 GCA_022571415.1 Pseudomonadota bacterium | reverse complement strand
GAGCCGCCCGCCGGTAGCGATTATCAGTCCTCGCCCGAGGCTGTTTTAGCTCAGGGCTGTTTTGGCTCAAGGCTGTTTTAGCTCAAGGCTGTTTTAGCTCAAGGCTGTTTTAGCTCAAGGCTGTTTTGGCTCAAGGCTGTTTTAGCTCAGGGCTGTTTTAGCTCAGGGCTGTTTTTGTCTATAGAGATTGCACCAGTCTTCTCAATCCCGAGACATGCCTGCGGCTGACATCCAGCTTTTCCTCAACGCCACGCATACGGACCTGGTAGTGACCGGTAGTATCCCGTTCAAGCGCTTCCAGATGATCCATCATCACCAGCGCATTTCGGTGAATACGCACTAGCCGGTCGCCAAACTCTGACTCCAGATCGCGCAGCGTATCATCAATGAGGACTTCACCCTTATCGTGCCGAACGGTGACATACTTGTGGTCAGCCTGGAAGAATCTCACTTCCGACAAAGGAATAAGTTCTATACCCCTTCTGGTTTTTGCGCTGATGTGAGTGCGTTTTTTGAGCGCAGTCTCGGCTGAATCACTACCCGTGATGAACCTTCTCTGCACAATATTGACCCGACCAATTTTTGACAGTACTTCACAAAGCGCCTCGCGGCGCACGGGCTTCAGCAGATATCCGGAGGCATTGACGTTAATTGCTTCAATGGCGTGCTCACCAAACGCCGTACAGAAGACAACTGCAGGCGGTGACGACAACCTGGCCAGTTGTGCGCCTGCCTCCAGCCCGTCAGAACCGGGCATGCGGATGTCCAGTAACACGATATCCGGTGCAAACTGCACCGCCTTGTGGACAGCTTCATTGCCATTTGCAGCTTCTGCGACAACCTTATATCCCTCGAGGGTGGAAACCATCCTGACCAGACGCTCCCTGGCCAGTTTTTCATCATCTACAATCAGCACCTTCATTTGCGTCACCCTTTACTTGTGTTCTTCCTGCCTGGTCTCATTTTGCCAGCATCGACGGGCGCCAGGACGCCCATAAGACCTCAAGTTACTACTTTCTCACCACAAAACTGCGACCTACTGCACAAAATTGAAGGATTTTTGCCCTGTTTTCTTCATTAGTGTGACTTGCGTCACAAAATTAACAGGACCATCAAAGCCATGCTCAGGGAGGCGACAGGGGGTATCGAACGCGTGTGGTAAATGTCTGTCCATCCTGATACGTCGTCACCGAAGCCTCCTGTCCGTATACAGCCTGGAGGCGGCGCCTGGTATTGTCCAGGGCCATCTGGTTACCAGGTTGATAGGGGTGATCCTCAGGCGCCACAGGATTGGTGATAGTGAGGTTCAACATGTCCTTTTCGCTCGTGATATCGACAATTACAACGCCGCCTTCGGGGAGAGGCTGAATACCATGGTATATGGCATTTTCAAGCAGTGGCTGCAAGGTCAGCATCGGGATGTAAACGAGCGAGGTATCGACATTGATGCGCCATTCAACTTTCAACCTTTCATCCAGGCGAAGGGTTTCAATGTGCACATACTTTTCGCAAAGGGCAAGCTCCTCCTTGAGCGGTACGGGCTGGTTACTCGTGTCATTCAGACTGGCCCGGAACAATACCGACAGATCTTCGACGACTTCTTCAGCGAGTTCCGGGGCAACACTAATCAGGCTGGCGATTATATTCATGCTGTTAAACAGGAAATGCGGCCGGATTCGTGATTGCAGGGCCTGAATTCGGGACTTCAGCTCGGCCTGTTGCTGTTGCCGCAGCTGGTGCTGCAGATAGAAATAACGAAAGGCGATGCCTGTCATTACCGCAGCAACAATCAGGTTTCTGACAACATGGCCGCTCTGTTTTATGCCCCACGAATCGTTCAGCAGGAACCACTCTGCCAAAATGCTGAAAATGAGGGTCAGGAGAAGAATTACCCCGTAACCAATGAGCGTTGCCATGCCAGTGACCAGGCCCACCAGATAGGGACGCAGGTTGCAGAGTACCGCTGCAGACAGCAACACCAGCCATTGTACGAACAGAGAGGTAAGCCCCAGATCTATCCAGCTAAAGTCGATCAGGCTTGAGTTCGCCAGGACCAGCACGAATACCAGCAACTCTGCCACCAGGACCAGGAACAGGATGCTCTGTGCTTCACACAGATCCGGAAGAAAAAAATCTACTTCGGATTCTTCTGCCAAAAAACGCTCCAGGATAGGGTGGAGTTCGTGATTATGCCTGTTGTCAGGGGGATACTGCTATAATCTCGCTCCTTTTTAGCAGGGTCAATGGGCGTGGCGGACGAACCGAAAAAACCTTGGGACGGCAGGTTCACCGAAGCAACCGATGCATTTGTCGAAGCATTTACCGCCTCGGTGACATTCGATCATGTGCTTGCCCCCTATGATATAGCGGGTTCGATCGCCCATGCCACCATGCTGGAGAAGGTCGGCATCATCACCGGCAACGAATTCAAGCAGATCAAATCGGGTCTTGAGGTCATCTCCAAGGAAATAGAATCCGGTGACTTTAATTGGTCAGTCAGCCTTGAAGATGTGCACATGAACATCGAACATGCCCTGACCAGACAAATTGGCGAGATCGGCAAAACACTGCACACAGGCCGGTCCCGAAACGACCAGGTCGCCACGGATATTCGCCTGTACCTGCGTGACCAGATTGACCAGATCTGTATCAAGATCAGGCAACTGCAATCCGGCATTCTCAACCTGGCGCAAGCGCATACAGAAACCATCATGCCTGGCCTGACCCATCTGCAGGTGGCTCAGCCCATTGTTTTAGGCCACCACCTGATGGCCTGGTTTGAGATGATCGACAGGGACCATCACCGACTGCAGGATTGCCGCAAGCGGGTCAATATTCTGCCCCTGGGTGCCGCTGCCCTGGCAGGCACAAGTTTCCCCATCGACAGAGAATTCACAGCCGAGTTGCTGGGGTTCGACGGCATTATGGATAATTCACTGGATGCTGTCAGTGACAGGGATTTCGCCATTGAATTTACTGCCGCTGCCAGCCTGCTGATGATGCATTTGTCCCGCTGGTCCGAGGAACTCATCATCTGGGCTTCATCGCAGTTTGGATATATTGAATTACCGGATCGTTTCTGCACCGGCTCATCAATCATGCCGCAGAAGAAAAACCCGGACGTGCCAGAACTGGTCAGAGGTAAAACCGGCAGGGTATTCGGCTCCCTCACGGCACTGCTCACCCTCATGAAGGGCCAGCCTCTGGCCTATAACAAGGACAACCAGGAGGACAAGGAGCCCGTATTCGATACGGTAACCACACTCTTGCAATGCCTGACCGCCTTTGCAGATTTAATCCCGGCGATAATTCCACATAAGGACAATATGAGGAATGCGGCCTTAAAAGGGTATTCGACCGCAACCGACCTTGCCGATTACCTGGTCAGGAAAGGCCTGGTTTTTCGCGATGCCCATGCTGTGGTTGGCAAGCTGGTGACCATAGGAATTGAATGCGGCAAGGATTTATCGGAACTGTCCCTGGAGACGCTGCAATCCCGGTCCGCCTTAATTGAAAGTGACGTATTTAACGTCCTGACCCTGGAAGGCTCTGTCAATGCCAGGGATCATCCTGGCGGCACGGCACCTGCACAGGTAGCGCGGGCTATCACGAGAGCAAGAGCGAGAATCTCAGACTAGATTGAGTTGAACGCGGACACCACTTTACAAAGCTGCTCGGTAAATACCCGATCCAGCAAGGTCGACAGGGTTTCATCGCTGGTCCCGCAAAACCATTGGTCCTCAATAAAAGCCAGGTGATATCCACCAGACTTCGCCGCCACCCACACCTCGTGATTTGCGACCTGCCGACTCAGTATGACGCTACTCCCATTCGGGAATTCGATCGTCAGCAAACCCATTGATGAGTCCACATCGATATCTGCTTCAATTTCATCAATCCCATCTTCGATCGCATTGAAAAGACTATCCACACGATCATCATACTCGCGTTCTTGCATTATCATCCGCCAGGGGTTTTCACCGGGAAGCTATCAAGTATACTGCACCGCTTCACCAACCCTCCACAAAACCAGCAGAACAGCAATGCGGCTATTCCTAGTGCTAGTTATCGTTTGCACGCTTGCAGCCTGTGGCCAGAAAGGCCGGCTGTATTTGCCTGCACCGGCCGAAAATCCAGGCGAACCGCAGGAATCTGATGAGTGAATTTCATTTTTTCAATGGTCAGCTCCAGGCAGAGGGTGTACCACTGAGCGCCATCGCTGATGAATTTAGCACACCGACGTTCGTCTATTCGAAAGCTTCCATCGTCACGGCCTACGAGAATTTTCAGAATGCTTTCAGTGGACACGAACATCTGATCTGCTATTCGGTAAAAGCCAATTCCAATCTTGGCATTCTCAGTTTGTTAGCGTCCATGGGCTCCGGATTCGACATCGTATCCGGCGGGGAATTACATCGAGTTATCACAGCGGGCGGCGACCCAGCGAAAGTCGTATTTTCAGGCGTAGGAAAACAGGCATGGGAAATTCAGCTTGCCCTGGAATCAGGCATCGCCTGCTTTAATCTCGAATCTGCCTCTGAACTCCATTTACTCAATGAATTGGCCGTAAAGCTTGGCAAGGCTGCGGCTATTTCTGTGCGCGTAAATCCTGATGTGGACGCAAATACGCATCCCTATATTGCGACCGGCCTGAAAGCGAACAAATTTGGCGTTTCCGCCAGGGACGCAATGATGATTTACCGAAAAGCTCAACAGCTACCCAATATCGAGATTAAGGGTATCGACTACCACATCGGGTCACAGATCACTGATCTTTCACCTCTTGTCGACTCCCTGACTTCCATACTTGTGCTGGTAGATAAACTTGAAGACATGGGCATCATCCTGTCCCATATCGATGTTGGCGGCGGCATTGGGATCCTCTACAAGGATGAGCAGACAATAAACATTGATGATTATGCGAGTTCAATTTTGCGTATCCTGGACAAACGCAAGTTACGGCTTTTGTTTGAACCCGGGCGTTTCATCGTCGGCAACGCAGGCATCCTGTTAACCCGGGTGATCACCATCAAGCAAAATGGCGAAAAAAAATTCATCGTGGTTGATGCAGCCATGAATGACCTGATCAGGCCTGCGCTGTATCAATCCTGGCAGCGAATAGAAAACGTCAGGCAATCAGATGAGCCCACACAAAACTGTGACATAGTCGGACCCGTGTGTGAGTCAGCAGACTTCCTGGCGAGGAACAGGAAGCTTTTCGTGCGCGAGGGTGATCTGTTAGCCATCTTTTCATCCGGCGCTTATGGCTTTGTCATGAGTTCTAACTACAACAGCAGAAATCGTGCCGCAGAGCTCATCGTTTCTGGTACAGACGTGCATTGTGTCAGGAAGAGAGAATCCATCGCCGATCAGATCAGGCTGGAAAGTGTCCTCGACACCGACTAACAGCTTGCAATAACCCGACTCACCGGTAACCTATTGTCATTATGTTATTGCGATTCACAAAAATGCACGGTCTTGGAAATGATTTTGTGCTGCTCGATCTTATCTCCCAGAATATTCACATTCGAGAAGACCTGATCAGGGAACTGGGGGATCGCCGTACCGGGATCGGCTTCGACCAGTTGTTGTTGGCAGAACCACCCCGGGATCCTGATGTCGATTTTCGCTATAGAATTTTTAACGCTGATGGCTCAGAAGCAGAACAGTGCGGCAACGGGGCGAGATGTTTCATGCGCTTTGTGCGCGACCGTGGATTGACAACCAAAACCGTGATCAAGTTGGAAACCAATACCGGTACCATCGAATGCAGGCTGGAAAAGGACGGCAACATCACCGTTAACATGGGGTGCCCTGCCTTGTCTCCCGAGCAAATCCCGTTTTTGTCAGATCACTCAAAAATACAATATGAACTGGAACTACCTTCATCCCTGCCTGTCCATCCCGGTTGCGACTCTCCAGAGAAAGTCTCTATCACCGCTGTCAATATCGGCAATCCACATGCGGTTCTCAATGTGAAGAATATTGACGACGCACCGGTGAATCATCTCGGTCCACTGATCGAAAATCACGAGAAATTTCCACAGAAAGTCAATGTTGGATTTATGCAGGTGGTATCTCGAAGCAAAATCAAACTGCGAGTATTTGAACGGGGTGTCGGTGAAACACGCGCCTGTGGCAGCGGTGCCTGTGCTGCGGTGGTCGCGGGTCGACTCCAGGGGCTGCTGGATGATCAGGTGGATGTTATCTTGCCCGGGGGAACATTGAGCATCACCTGGCAGGGAGATAATTCCGAAATAATGCTAACCGGACCAGCCTGCCGCGTATACGAGGGTCGATTACAAATATGAACAAACCTGATCCAAAGACAAAACGTGCGCGGATAAAAAAGGAACAGATCACCGACGCTCAGGTAGCGGATTATCTGCTTAAGCACCGTGAATTTTTTAAAAGCCAGGAGAAGCTCCTGCTCGAAATGGATTTGCCCCACGTCAACGGCAAAGCCATCTCCCTGGTGGAGCGCCAGGTTTCCCTGCTCCGCGAACGAAACGTCAGCACTCGTAAAAAACTCGATGAATTTGTTGCGTCAGCGAAACGAAACAATGAAATTTTCGAAAAATGCAGAAAACTGATCCTTGCCCTTATTGATGCCGAGGACCCGGATCAGTTCTTTGCGGCACTGGAAAACAGTTTCAAGAAGGATTTCCACTGTGATGCGTACAGCCTGATAATTTTCAGTGATACGCCACACCAGATCAACCATTTCACCACGAGCGTTTCGGAGATGGCGGCAAAAGATTACATCGGCAGTTTGATTCGTGCCAAACAGCCTACCCTTGGCGTCCTGCGGCCCTCGGAGCAGGATTTCCTGTTTCGCCATCAGAGCAGCAAGGTAGGGTCTGCCGCTGTCTTATCCGTGAGAAAGAACCGGCAAATAGCGTTACTGGCCATCGGCAGCGAAGACGCCAACTATTTCAAAGCCGGCATGGGCACCGTTTTTATCGGATTTGTCGCTGATACCCTGGCGAAATTAATACCCAGGCACATCTACCTGAAACACCAGTGAAGGGTTGAGGAAACGCAGCGATGAAGCAAAAATCGTTGCAGCATTACATCGGTGCTTTTACAGGCCATCTCCGAGAGGAGCGCAGGCTTTCAGAGAACACGGTGCGAAGTTATCAACGGGATCTCAACCTGCTGCAGGTATTCTGTCAGCGGCTGGGAATCACTCAATGGCAACTATTGGCCAACCATCAGCTCCGCCAGTTCGTAGCCGATGCCCATCGGGCTGGTATCTCCGGTAAAACCCTGCAACGCAGATTGTCTTCCATCCGGACTTTTTTTAACTACCTAGGGAGAGAAGGCCAGGTAAAACAGAATCCAGCTTTATCCGTTACTGCCCCGAAGACAATGCAGAAACTCCCAAAGACCCTTGATACCGATCAGGTTGCTCGGTTACTCAATGTGCGCAGTTCGAAATGGCACACGGTGCGGGATCTTGCGATCCTGGAGCTTTTCTACTCATCGGGTCTGCGCCTGTCAGAACTGACTAACACGGACCTTACCGATATCGACTGGGACGACGCCACCATAAGGGTGTTAGGTAAAGGCAACAAGGAACGAGTGCTTCCCGTCGGATCACACGCACTTGCTGCCATGCAAAAATGGCTCAAGATTCGAGCTCATCTACCGGTAAAAAAACGAGCCATAGTGGATGAGTCAGCCTTGTTTATCAGCGAACTGGGCCGGCGCATAAGCCCCCGCAATGTACAATCTCGAATCAGGCACTGGACCCGCAGCCAGAATATTCCAGGCAATATACACCCACATATGTTGCGTCACTCATTTGCAAGCCATATGCTTGAATCAAGTGGCGATCTTCGCGCCGTGCAGGAGTTACTGGGCCATGCTGATATTTCCACGACGCAAATCTACACCCATCTAGATTTCCAACACCTGGCAGAAGTTTATGACAAGGCACATCCGCGAGCCCATCGTAAGCCAGCCCCAGAAGACCAGGAAACATGAAGCCGGAGGCAGTGATTGATTCAAGTGATCGCGTTTGATCTGGACGATACCCTCTGGGCGGTGAGACCCGTCATCATCAACGCGGAAAAGCGCCTTGATGAGTGGCTGCAACAGGAGGTACCACGACTCAATTATGATGTAAGCAGTATGCGAGAGCTCCGCCACGAGTTACTCGAGGAGGAACCGGACCTCGTTAACAAAATCACCGAATTCAGACGAAGCCTCATTGAACGCGCGATGCTTCTAAGTCAGATCGACGCGAACGAGGCAACTGACCTATCCAACCAGGCAATGGCGGTGTTTCTTACCGCGCGCAACGATGTTGAGTTTTATGAAGGCGCTATTGATGCCATCTCGATGCTGGCAGACAAATTCATTCTGGGCGCCCTGACCAACGGCAACGCTGATATCTCTCGACTCGGGCTGGACTCTTATTTCAGTTTCGCTTTTTCGGCAGAAGAAGTCGGCGCATCAAAACCGGCAGACAACCTCTTTAAAAGAGCACTGGCCCATACAGGCACCGAGCCCCGGCAGATGATATACGTTGGTGATAATCCGGTACTCGACATTGATGCGGCAAACCGGGTGGGATTACATACGGTCTGGGTACAGCATCCGGGACAGGAAAATACAGGAGAAACCAGTGCCGATGAGAACATCGATCACATCAGGCATCTTCCACAGGCAATAGACCGCATGTTAGCCCGATTCAATGCAGACCATGCTGGCGAATAAACGCCTGCACGAGATTCACCTCCGCGCCCATCTTTTCCATTCGAGTCGGCAGCCCTTTCAATGCTTCTAAACGTTCATGATGGGGAACCAGTCCTGGGACTGCCCTACTGATGGCATCCTCAAACTTGGCAGGGTGCGCGGTAGACAGGCAGAGCAGGGGGATCTCTGCTGTACGAAAACGATTGCCGACGCTGATACCCACGGCAGTGTGCGGATCAACCAGGTAATCTTCCTGTTCAAAGATGTCGCGAATGGTCGCGAGGGTTTCCGCATCATCCGCCGACCCGGCCTGGAATGACTCATCAAATCCCCGGGTATTAAAGTCCAGGCGTGCCATGCCGTTTTGCATAAAGCCAGCCATAAACTCCGACACTTTTACACCAGACCCGCCCAGTTTGTAGTAAAGGTAGCGTTCAAAATTGCTGGAAACCTGGATGTCCATCGCCGGGCTTTCACTGAAGCAGACCTCTCCCCTCTGGTACACACCGGTTTTGAAAAAACCGGCGAGTATATCGTTGCGGTTAGTCGCCAGGATCAACTTGTTGATCGGCAGACCCATCCGCTTTGCCAGGTAACCGGCAAAGATATTTCCGAAATTACCCGTTGGGACAGAGACATCAAATGTTTCTGGTTTACCCAGTTCATACCAGGCAAAAAAATAGTACACAATCTGCGCCAGTACTCTCGCCCAGTTGACCGAATTGACAGCGCCCAGCTCGTACTCCTGTTTGAATGACAAATCAGAGAAAATCGTCTTCATCAATGACTGGCAATCGTCGAAGCTACCCTCCAGGGCGATATTAAAGACGTTGGCATCGAGCACAGTCGTCATCTGCGCCTCCTGCACCGGGCTGGTCTTGCCCTCCGGGAAAAGGATAAAGATGTTGATGTTGGACTTGCCGCGAAGCGCCTCGATGGCAGCACTGCCGGTATCGCCGCTGGTTGCTCCCAGTATGTTCAGGTGCCCCTGTTCTTTTTCAAGAATGTATTCGAATACATTACCCAGGAATTGCAGGGCGATGTCTTTAAACGCAAGGGTTGGTCCGTGAAACAATTCGAGCACATGGAAATCACCCACCCGAACCACTGGCGTAATTTTTTCATGATCAAAACGAACGTAGCTTTTGTCGACCAGTAATGCCAGTTCCTGGACAGGAATATCATCGATGTATTCCGCCATGATGTTAGTGGCCAACTCCTGGAACGTCAGTGCAGTCCAGCTGGCAAGCTTGTCGCTAACATCGGGAATCTCATGGGGAATCAGTAAACCACCATCTGTCGCCAACCCCATTTTGACAGCGTCCCTGAAGCCAAGACCTGACACTCCACCGCGTGAACTTCTATACTTCATGAAGAAACCGTGGGATTTGGGAAAGCTGGATTATAGAGAGGTTAGCCTTCGATTAGAATCAACGGAAATGTGGAGGATCAGTCGAGAGTTCACCCAGCAGGCGGGTCTAGACCGCCTCACCTCCGGTTTCACCTGTGCGAATGCGCACAACATCATCAAGCGTACTGATAAAAATCTTGCCGTCACCCACCTTTCCGGTGTTTGCAGCATTGCTGATGGCTTCTATCACAGCATCCAGATGCTCATCCGCAATGGCGACCTCAACTTTCACTTTCGGCAGGAAATCGACAACATATTCGGCTCCCCGATAGAGCTCGGTATGACCTTTCTGACGACCGAAGCCTTTTACTTCAGTAACTGTCATCCCCTGTACAGATATTTCAGACAGAGCTTCTCGAACATCATCCAATTTAAATGGCTTGATAATCGCTGTTACTAACTTCATTTAACTTCTCTCCTTATCAGGATCACACCACATTCGATGGTGCAAATGTAACCAAATTACAAGCTCTTTGATAGCCCAAATACAACTCTCGATGCACACAAATCTGAACAGCCAAAGCACTCATTGCTGGACAAATCTGTGTCGTACCAGGTGAGCGAAAGATCCAGGTTTACAACTGTCCTGGATCGTCCAATAGAATATTCAGCGTAATCCGTCTTGCCAAAC
>JACZXW010000156.1 GCA_022571415.1 Pseudomonadota bacterium | reverse complement strand
CACGAGAGCGAAAATGGGAGCGCCAATCACCGTCCAGGGGGTGTCCCCCAGCATGCTGTTAAGCCACTCGTGCATGCCCGCAATCTCGTCCATCGACAGCACGCAGAAGCCGATCCCCAGTATCAGCCACCATCGCTGCCAGGCTGCTCCCTGGGCCCGCAGGATTCGCGCCTGCTGTATCAGCAACACCGCAGCTACCAGCAGCAGTCCAGAGTTGAACCAGGTGCCGAAGCTCTCTTCTTCATCGAGATCGAAGAAGGCAAGCTGCCAGTAATGGAATCCAAACCTCTCCTTCAGTCCCAGGGCGGGATTGAAGTTCGCCTGCATGGCGAGTACATGGACAACGATCAGTAGCGCCAGAATCGCCACCAGGGTTAGGGCGACTCGCTCGGGGCGGAGGGAGTAACTAGTAAGCTGCTTCATGGGCTTCCCAAGGTATTACAAGCGGGCAGCAATGTAAAAGGATGGGGTCGATCTGTCAGTAGAGCGAAGGCACCTGTCGCGGTCTCCAGGATGAATGTGTTCGGTATACTCCGCCTGCGAAAAACAGTAATCTTCGATCCCATGAGACGATACTGCAGTCAAACTTGCGGCTGGCAGTGAAAGCACCCGCTGCAGCGCAACAGATTGCACTCGAATGATTCCCTTTCTATTGGAGGGAACATTAACGCGCCGCCGCAGTCGCCAACCACAGGAAGGCTTAATTGCCAATGAATGATTCTGAAGGGCCGTCTTCGCCCGGTTCTTATTCCGGAAAGAAGGGCATCGCCAGGTTAATCGCCGCGACCGGTTATTCAATTGCCGGCTTTAAGGCGGCATACAAAAATGAAGAAGCCTTTCGTCTCGAACTGTTTGCATTCTTTGTGCTGACACCGGTTGCGCTTTTCCTGGGTGAGTCAAACATCGAAAAAGTCTTGTTGCTGGGTTCCCTGGCTCTGGTTCTGGTTGTCGAGCTGATCAATTCTGCGATCGAGGCTGTGGTCGATCGTGGCGGCGAGGAAGATCACGAACTGGCAGGCAGGGCCAAGGATCTGGGGTCCGCCGCGGTGCTGCTGTGTTTGCTCCTGGTCTTATTTGTGTGGGGAGTACTGCTGCTGTAGCCCCACGTCCACCAGTGTTTGTTACCAAAGCAGGGTACATTCGTTACAATAAGCCTTCCCCTAATGTTGGATTCTTCCACGTTAGATGTGAGTCGTCCGATAGCCTGTGTGAGGAGTACCCGCCGTGAAGCTTATGCAGATGATGTTGATTCTTCTGTTTTCACTTCCAGTTTTTTTGGCACACAACTATAGTCTCGATCCAAGTGCAATAACGACCATAAGCGCGCTAGTTTCTGTGGGCCTGCTGGTCTATTGTGTCTGCGCGTTACTCATCAATCTTAAACCAGGATCGATTCGCAATACGCTGGGTTTGGCAACATTTTCAGTCCTGGCGATTTATTTTTACGCTCAATTTTTGAGCTACTATCTGCAGGGCAGATATTTTAATCAGCAGTTTTTTTTCCATTCAAATTTCACGGCCCTGATTGAAACCTGGTCCGTGTACTATCCTCTCACCCTTCTGTTCATCGGCTGGACTATCTGCATCTTCCTGGTCTTTTTATATTTTAGAAATCGAGTGCTGAGGTCTAAATATTCTAATGAATTATTAGCGTTGCTGTTAGTCAGCGCATTGGTGCTGGACCCGGGGATAAGAGATGCAGGGAGGGTGAAAATCAGATCGATGACTTCACCTGGCATAGAATCGCTGCAAGAAATTGACTGGGAGCAGTCTGGATTGAATCGAAATGCCCTGGAGAATTTCTATGAGGCTACTGGTGTCGGTAAAAATCTGGTACTTGTGTTTCTCGAGGGACTGGAGACGGTCTATATGGAGGAATCGATCTTTCCCGGATTGACGCCTAATTTGAATGCACTCAATGCGCAGGGATGGCAACTGAATAATCTCAACCAGATCGAGGGCACCGGATGGACGATGGGCGGAATTGTGGCCACGCTTTGTGGGACGCCACTGGTCTACGAGTCTAGCCTCGGTGGCAACAATATTTTGTTTACCCGCTTCCTGGATAAGGCTGCCTGCTTGCCTGATATCCTCAGGCAGGCAGACTACCAGCAGGTGTTTATGGGTGGCGCTTCTCTCGACTTTGCGGGTAAGGGGGATTTTCTAAAACAGCACAGTTACGATCAAGTATTGGGAAGAGCTGCACTGCGCCGACAGTTGCCCGACTCTTCCTATCTCGGTGCCTGGGGCTTGTTTGATGATTCCTTGTTCGCGTTGGCGTTGCAGCAATACCGGCGGCTGGC
>JACZXW010000081.1 GCA_022571415.1 Pseudomonadota bacterium | reverse complement strand
ATGTAAATTTATAATCTCATTATCCTGAATATCAGCCCCTTCTATATCAAAACCTGTTTCATTTGGCATACATAGTAATGCAGCCGTACTTAGCACACTAATTATTTCGTCCATTATACCTATAAATTTGATTTTAGCTTGCTTGGAAGTTAACATGATAGATACTCCTGTTAGGGCCTACTCATCGTTAATTGTTTAGCGATAATACCTTTTTAGTTTCTTCAATTGCCTTTTGAGAATCCTTTAAAATAGGTTGATATGTTAGGCCAAGGCTATTCATAGCACTTCCAAAATCTTTATCTTCCACCAACCCTTCTACAATCCCAACTGCCCATTCTGCTGCTATCAGAATATCTTTAAGGGTATCAAGTTCTGTTTTAGTCATCTTACATACTCCCATAAGAGGTTTACTCATCGTTAAACAATTAACGATGTAACGCCCATATAATACACCCACCGGAATCCCAAGTCAAGGGTAAAAATATTCCTGGGATGGGAATTTATTCTAGACATGTTACAGAATCAGCTAATATTGTACCAAGTGGTAATATTACATTAATATCATAACCAAAATCATGTAGTATTGTAATACTTGATTTTTCATAATGACATTTTACTATTATATAATGACTTAACATAAATGCTTGCACAAAATTAATTGCAGTTAAATATGAATCAAATATACACAATGGGCCATACCCTTGCATTGGTATTGTCTTTTTATTTAAACCATATATTCTACCTCCAAAACTACTTACCCGTACTATGGATTTACGCTGTTTTGATGTGAGTACCTTGTAACCAATCTTAATTGTCATAGTTACCTCCGTTCCCAAAACATGGTTTGTTCGTCGTTAAACAATTAACGACGTATTCAAATTATCAAATAAAATCAAATAACGGACACCCTCGTGGCTGTCCGGCCATTTTCCCGCAGAAAATAGAGCTCCCAAAAACAGAGGGATCACCAATAACAATAACAAGCCAATCAAAAAATCTTGAAAGAATTTACTTCTCATCAATCGCATTTTCAGAATTCACTCTTTTAAGAATGAGCACTTGATCTTTTCCTGGACGATCTCCCATAGTGCTACACTTTTTAATTCCTCCAATTCCTGAGTGCAGGGTAAAAGACACCGTGACTCAGAGCTTATAACAACCGATCGCTTAAATGACGGGTTATTATCAATACGGTCCAACCCGGATTTCTCATCAGAGGTAGGTATAAAGGCCACTTCCTATGGTATAAGTGAAGTGTAATCAACATGTTATACCAAAAACAGTGGCGGCCTTTTGAAACCAAAGTGTACCCTAGAATAATTGGAAATTCACGTCCTTGGACGGCGTTCGGTGGTGGGTCAATTCGACGGTGGCAAGATGGCTGGAATGGTTTTTCATGTTCAAGTCGGTAAAACCCAAGAAACACTTATTCTCTAATGCAGAAAATCAATTAGAATCGGTGTGCAGCGTTTTACCGGACGGTAAAGATTGAATTTAACCATTTACCGACCTGCTGTAGTGCAATATCACAGACCAAATAGAAGGCAACGACCATGATTGATCAGGTGACAAACGAGAGACCTCAGGTGGCGATTATGAACGCGGTACACGACCTGCCGGTGCTGGTTGCTCGCGACCAAGGGTTCTTCGAGGACGAGGGTCTGGACATCCAGTTTGTGACTACTCCGGGGATGGCCCAGGTCACGACCGCACACAGCGTTAAGTGGGATTCGGTGTTGGACCGCCCACTCGATTCGCTATACAACGACGGTGGCATTGATCAGTATCGCATGTGCGAATGGGGGATCATGAAACGCGCCGTGGAAGCCGATGCGCACGGACTCCGGCGGCGGAAGATCGTGGCGCTGGGTGCTTCTATGTCGTCGTTCGCCATTGCCGTTGCACCTGACTCTGAAGTCTACGAACCGGAGCAGCTGAAGGATAAAGCGATCGCGGTGACGCCGAACAACGGCTCCCACTTCACCACCTTGAAGATGTTGGAAGGCTTTTTGACTCCGGAGCACATCAAGACGACCAACGCAGGGGCGATGTCGCAGCGACTCGAGGCCTTACGCCAGGGCAAAATCGAAGCGGTAAGCCTGATGGAGCCCTGGATCAGCGTGGCGGAGAAGCAGGGAATGCGCATTCTAATCGAGTCCCACACGACCCGCAGCGAGGCGGCCAGCGACGATCTCAGCGGCCCGCTGCTCGCAGCGATGTTCCGTGCGCAGGCAAGAGCGGTCAAGGTGCTTGAAAAAGACCCCACGCCGTACGCCCATTACTTTGTTGCGGAGACTGGCGGCCTTTTGGAAGAGCACGAACTCAAGGTCTCACGCCTGCTGCACGCCCCACCACAACCGTATACGCGTGAACGCTTCGACGACACCTATAACTGGACCGCCAAATGGAACATGGTGGTGCCGGGCGCCACCTATGAGAATACCGTCGACAACCGCGCCTGGGGATAGCGCGGGACTTAAAAAGCGCCGCTAAGCGTCAACAAAATTCTGGACCCATTGGTCAGAGTTCGAAGCTCACGAAACTCCACCGGCGACAGGTCACGCTCGCCAACGTACACGGCCCGATCGCGGGACTGCCGGAAATCGAGAATATTCAAGCCGGAGAATCGAATTTTAATGCCGAACCAACGAGTTGTTTCTATGAATACGTTCAGTTCCGTCCCTTCGTCGAAAACGTCGAGTTCGTCCACTCTAAATAATGGCCTCTCGGCGCGCGTCACAAAATTCCATCCCCAAGCAACTCGAGCTGCATCAAAATCCTGCCGGAAGTCGACGAATAACGCATATTTGTTTTCGTCGCGAAACTTCAGGCCACCCCCGTCCCCCCCTTCAGCTGACAGTACGCGGTCAATTCCAGTGACAGGGTCGACGACAACAGAGTCTTGCCAGCGGGCTTTTACATCGATTCGCGCCGCGCGAAGACCAATGGAATCAAGTGGCACCGTAGTTTCGAGGATTACCCCCCAGCGGCGTCCGTTACCGATGTTTCCCGGTGCCTCAACGTCGGTACTCAGTGGCAGCAAGTCCTCCACATCCGTAATCCAGTGATGGAAAGCGGTCAGTTTGACTACGCCCAGTTCGCCAAATCGTCGCTCTTCGCTGACTTCCGCAATCCAGGTAGTCTCCGGTCGCAAATCCGGATTTCCGAGCACCACATTATCGTCCACGAAAATCGTCGCACTGACAAAGTCCTTGAAGTCCAGTTGCGACACCTCACGTGCAATTCGTAACCGCGTCTGGCGCTGCTGATTCGCAGCGTAGCTTAAAGTTGCGTGGGGCTTGATATAGAAGAAACTGCGTTTCGCCTGTGCATCGCCGCTTTGTTTTATGGTCGACGTCTCGGCACCAACACCGTAGTTCAACTCCAGTTTTCCCACGAGAAATGTGTCGTTAAGCTGAATCTCTCCTCGTACTTCCTCGACTCGCGTATTGGCCCCAGGCACCGGGACGACTTCCGGCCCATCACCGGTATCGACTATTTGTTCGAGCTTGCTGTCGAGAACGTTGCGTGCGCCTTCCATAGTGACTTTGACCAGGTGATTTGCGATTCCCGTCCAGTCGAATTCAAGACGAGCGATATTCTCGGTGGATCTTGCGTCCGTGTCAGCCTGCCGGTACAGCGTTTGATTACCAGACTCATCGAAAGTCTGCTGAGATGAGAATGGCGTCTGATCGAGTCGAGAGAACAACAGAATGCCCTTGCCCAGCAAACTCGGCATCAGGCTACGCTCTGCGTCCAAAACGATTTCGATTTTCTCGTTGCGGCGATCATTGACGAAGAAGTCGTCACTGGGAGTCACTCCCGCTGCAAGCGGATGATTCGCTGTATGTTGGTCTTCCTTACGTACCTCAAGCCCAATGGTCGAATTGAATTGCAACAGGGTTGCACCGAACCAGCGGGATGCGTTGAGATACCCGTTGGTCGTGAACCCTTTGCCGGCGTGATCGATTTCTCGCTCCTCGAACAATGTGCCCGAGCCGTCCAGCACATCTTCCACTCCCGGATCGCCGTACCCTGCTTTTCTTATATCGAAACCGATGTTGAAGTCGGTACTGTGCCGGCGGTCAGATATCGAGATACTGCCGGTCGGCGTCAGCGCCGAGATCGCGAAATTCTTTCTCAGCGACACCTCCCATCGGGTCGCTGCTTTGCCGTCTTCAGCCAGTACCAGGTTCGCTACGACAGGTCGGCCCCGCAGATCAATGTCTCTCACCTGGTTTCTGATCAATTCGATCCTGGCGACCCTGGAGGCGGCGATGCGCGACAGAATGGTTGAGGGCTTGTCCTGTTTCGCGCTGGGATAGCGATCGTTGATCAGCAGGTTGCCGAGGGAGCCTCCGAAACCGCGCCGGTCATCACCATCGTCCAGTTGGAACCCCGGTAGTTGGTTAACCATGTCCAGCGCGGTGTTTGGTTGATATCGATCGAAAAACGAAGCGTCATAGGACACCAGCTGGTTTTCGGCATCAATTGGCGATTCAGCCCGGCTGCCCGGTGTGACTGAATTGGGCACTGTATCCTGTGCCAACGCCAACCCGGATATGCTCAGCTGACTGGCAGCCACAAGAACTGCCAACCCGCCCAGCTTGATTCCTGGCAAGCAGTAGTACTGGAGGCGGCCTGTCATTTTCAGCCTGCTCCGAAATTCTGATTACCCGCGCACATCAGACGCCCCGGCCATCTATACTTTCCGTTTTCTCTGTTCCGCAACCGAATAGTCCGGATACCAGGACAGTTCCGCCCCTGCACCGAGGGTGCGGGTGCGAACATCGAGCATGAACGGCCTGCCTTCTTTAAGCGTTCTCAAACCGCGCTGAATAGCCGACTGCAACTGGTCCGAGTTGGACACGACCGCGCCGGGAATGTTGTACGCAGAAGCCAGCTTGGTGAAATCGACGTCAGGATCGCCAAGATAAGAGATGTAGTCACGATTCGCCTTACCAGCGCGCCCGCCACGATTCATAATCTGCCAGCGTGTTTCCTCGTAACTGCGATTGTTGGTAACCACCGTCATTACAGGAATGTCGTAACGTGACATGGTCCATAACGAATCCGTTTGCCCAAACAGGAATCCACCATCACCTTGCAGCGACACGACCTGACGGTCGGGCAAGGCCAGTTTAACGCCGGCGGAAGCACCAACGCCCCAACCCAGCGCCCGCCCTTCGGTGCGACCGATCTTGGTCATGCCATCGTCGGAAAACGGGAAAAAGCTCAGCGTCTTGTGCTCCGTGCCCAGCTCTTCAACAACAACCGCATCTTTTTCCATTTGCCGATTCAGCTCGTACATCAGTCGAGGCCACGGCACCGGTTCACCATGACTGTTTCTGCCGGCCTCGACACGGGCCGCTCGCACCGCCGCTGTGTGCGCGGCGCAAATCGCTCGTCTTTGCGCTGTCCGATCTTTCAGTTGCTGTGGACTCGCCATGCTCCTGATCGCTTCGACCAGTGATCTCGCAATCTGATCCAGGTTACCCACAAGTGCACCTGCCAGCGGCGTGTTTCTACCGATCGAGGCGGCATCAACGCTGGCATGAATAACCGGCACGCCCGCGATAAAACCGGGTTTACGAAGCGGAAATCTAGCCCCGAAATTGATGAAACAATCGACCGGCTTTGGGTAGACATCCAGGTAACTGGCAATGGCAGGCAACTCGCCCAGGTAAAGCGGATGAAAATTGGGAAAATCTGCGTAGAAACTACGATGTTGTGTGACTGGAATCGCCAACAGTTCCGCAAGTTCAACCAATGACGCTCGCGCATGGGTCTGGCTGACCTCCGGCCCAACGTATAGAAGTGGTGATTTTGCAGCGAGTAATATTTTGGCGACACGCTCCACTTCGGCGGCATCGGGATGCAGCACCATTGGAATGTTCAGCGCCTGTTGGGAGTAAATATCTGCCGTGACGTTCGCCTGATAAAGCACATTGCGCGGAATACGCACATGGGTGGGCCCGCCGGGCATCACGGTGGCGACCTTGTATGCCTTGCGCACCCATTCAGCAATGCGCTCAGGCTGGCGGGCTGTCCAGCGCCATTTCGTGTAGGGCTCTACTGCAGAAATCCAGTCGTCAATATCCTCGTGACTGTCGGTGCCTTCCCGATCTGTATCCGCATGATCACTGAACAGCACCATAGGGGTGCGGTCCTTCATCGCGTTATACATGTTTGAACTTGAGTGAGGCAGCCCGACCCGACTGAACATGCCAAACGCCGTCTTTCCCGATGCCTTCGCGTAGCCGTCCGCGATCGACACAAGCTGTCCTTCGTGCGTGGCCTGTATCAATTGCAGCTGCGGGTGATCCACCAGCGAATCGCAAACAGGGCCGATACCGGACCCGTTCGACACAAACAGGTAATTTGCGCCCGCTTCAAGCACTTGCTCAACCAGCAAGTCGGCTCCGGTCCCCGTTACGGAACGGGTGAATCCCTCAGGAATTTGGAACCCGGGCGCCATTGGTTCCACCGCGGCAAGTGCGGAGCTGGCCGCAGCGGGAGTAAAACTGGCTGCAGCCATTCCGGCTAGAAATTGCCTGCGTGAAATCTTGGCGCTGATAAAATCTTTGACTAGTCTTTGCATTTGCTACGCGTCCTCCGTGTGCGGGCTTATAACCTGCGATCTCAGCGACACTTCGGAATCAATTGGTCCGTGCTCACCCTTACTACTTTGTCTCAACGGCAAAGTTTTCGGCGAGATACTTTTTGAGTGTGTCAATATCTTCCTCGCGCACGGGCGCCCCACGGGAAATCATGTCGTACAAAGTGAACTCCCAGTCGGCAGCGGTCAGTTTCGCCTCGGTAACACGGTCCAGAGAGTGACACTGAACGCAAACCAGGAAAAGCGTGTTCCTGCCCTGCCCTGCGGGAAATACCTCCTGACTCTGGGTAATGCCTGTGGAGAACAGGATCAGGCCGCTTATCGCGATGCCTGAAGTAATCCATGTTGCAAATCTTTTCATTGTTTCCCCGGCAGTGAATCAATGATACTCAATGTAATCTGACGAATGCTGGCAGGCATTCGTGTGGCCGAAGCGGAAATGCATACAAAGTGCCTCAATAGAATGAGGCCGAAAACGTGAGAGATTTCAATTGCAACATTATCACCCGGATCCTGATCATACGCCCGACGATCACTTTATCGGTCCAGACTTCGAGGGACCGATTGAAGAGCATCCCTTATGGCAGCGAGACAATGTAACGCTGTGGAGCGTCGGCATCGATATTGGCTCCGCTGGAACTCAGATACTTTTTTCGCGAATTCACTTGCGACGTCAGGCAGTTGATCTGTCAAGCCGCTATCTGGTGGTCGAACGGGAAACTCTTTTCGAGTCTCCAGTAAGCCTGACCCCATATGAAAGCGACCGACTTATTGACGCTCGTGCGCTCGGTGAGATTGTGGACCATGCATACGAGCAGGCGCAACTACACCCCGATAAAATTGATACCGGTGTTGTGATTTTGACTGGCGAGGCGCTGCGACGTGAAAACGCGGAGCGGATCAGCAAAATTCTGTCGGAGAAGTGTGGAGACCTGGTTTGCGCGACTGCCGGGCATCATATGGAAGCAACCTTGGCCGCACATGGCTCCGGTGCAGTGCAGTTGTCGTATGATCGCAACGAACGATTGTTAAACATTGATATCGGCGGTGGCACAACAAAATTCAGCGTCGTCGAGAAGGGCCGGATACTTTCAACGGCGGCCATCCATGTTGGTAGCCGGCTTCTCGCCTTCGACTCCAACGGATGCTTGGAGCGATTGGAGCCTGCAGGTAAGGCGCACGCGGCTCGCGCCGGATACTCGTGGAATATTGGAGACGCGGTCACTGATGCTGAGCTTGACGCTGTCGCCGAGTCGATGGCCGGCAATCTCGTTTCCGCACTGATGATGCCTACGCCGACTCAGGATACTCTGGATCTGTATCTTACCGATCCGATCTCGCAGCTCGAGAAGATCGACTCCGTGATTTTCTCCGGTGGGGTAGCTGAATTTGTTTATCGCCGCGAGCAGCGGGAGTTCGGTGATTTGGGTAAGCGGCTCGGCCACGCAATTCGACGGAAGGTCGATGACGGCACCCTGCCATGGCCGCTGCTCCATGAAAGCCAGGGAATACGCTCTACCGTCCTGGGTTGCTCGGTGTTCACCGCCCAGCTGAGCGGTAATACTGGCTACATCAGCAACCCTGAAGCGTTGTTGCCTCGTCGCAACGTAACGGTGATACGGCCTGATTTTGAGTTCAAAGACGGTTTCGACGCAAACGAACTTGCGCGTGCTATTCGCCGGCACATGGTTATGTTCGAGGTCAATGCGAAGGATGCTGACATCGTGCTGGCATTTCATTGGCCGGGCGACCCCAAATTTCGCAGGATCAAAATTCTTGCCCAGGGCATCCAGCTGGCGTTGGCTGACAGGATCGCTCGCGGCCTGGCGATTTACATTATTCTCGATGCAGACATAGCGCTTAATCTCGGTGCAATTCTGCACCGGGATTTCGCCATAGGCTGCGAAGTCATGGTTATTGATGGACTGGCTTTGTGGGATTTCGACTCGGTCGATCTCGGAAAACTGCGGTTGCCGTCCCAGACCGTGCCAGTGACGATCAAGTCGCTGGTATTCAACGATGTTACCGCTGACGCGCGCCGCGGCAAACGCGTGCATCATTTGTCACGCGTGATTTCGGAGTATAAGTAGGATAAAAGCCCTTTTCCTGGAATTCGAAGCTTACCTGCTAAGCTAAAAAGCGACTTGAGATCGGCAAAGACGCATGGAACTTTGTTGTCACCCAGGAATCATTCTCATGGTTTTAGCCCGTGTGAACAACCTTCGCAGAATTCACAGCTAGGGTGCAACATACCGGGTCTATCCGGGAGCGAAGAGATTACTTTCTGTCATGTTCAGAATCGATGAAACTATGTCAGTCTAAGCGTCGCAAAATGTTTAACCTTCGGTTCATCTCCGTGACTATTTTTCTGGTCGTGCCATCGTCGAATCCAATTTCAGATGCATCATCAATGTGCGGCGCTACCGCGTCAATGATATCGTTGAGTTTTCGGCGTGACATTGAAATGGGCACACCAAATCGAGACGCAAATTCGACCAGAAAACGGCCACGAAGGTTTGCGTCTCTACCGTCAACTTTTAGCGCCATGTGCTGGTCAAGTGGATAGGGGATAGTCGATACCAGGTCGTAGACTGGTGTGGGCACGACCAGTTGCTCCTGTGGCAGCCATTGCACTGAGTAATTCTTTGCGTGGAGGTCTCCATTGCCAACCAGCCAGCTAAAAGCAAGCTGCTCAACCAGGTTCATAATTGCAACTACCGGCGATGACACAATTTTAACGATAGCTTGTGCAACGTCGTTATAACTGACCCTGTATTTATCAGCAGGCCATTTGTTTAGAAATTGACAAGCATCTTCTTGCGCAAGTCGGTGCAGGGCGCCGTTAGTTATTCTGCGGTCGAAACGTTCCACCAGTAGTCCGCTGGCTCCTTCGCGATCTTTGATGATCTCGAACTTCGGCACGGTCAGGCCAGCGCGTTTAGCGAGACCCAGACAGAAAGCTTCGTTCTCAACAATATGCGGAAAGGCTGGTGGGCTGAGTTTCAGGATCGCCGGCCCGCTTGCTCCCGTCAGTGGGAATGCAATCATTGCATCTGACAATTTACTTTGCACACCCGGTAAAGCGCGGTCCAGCTCTGCAGATAAGGGATCAATAGATTGTGTGAACAACTCCTCAAAAGAGACCTCACTGGGCGTGTCAGGTAAGGTTTGCCGCTTTGCAGCGGGTTTAGACCCTTGCGGGACAACGCGGACATCACCAACGGCATCATCACCAACGGCTAACAGCAAAGAGAGTTCATCATCTGGCGATGTTTTTACCGCAGCGACGACTGCGAGAAGGCGCGCACCTTCAGGAAGCAAGCCAGCGAAAAAAGCTGGTACAGCGCCTGCGCCGGTTAAATATGAGGACGCCCGGACGGGCAGGGTTGAGGCAACTGCCTCGCCTGTGCCTGAAATGTAGTCGTCTGCATATGTAAAAGTAGTGCCCTCGTTGGTCCGGGAGAGTTGCCCTGCCAGGTGATTGCCTTTGAATACATCTGCAACATCAACGGTCTTGGCGTCTGACGGTTTCATGAGCGGCCATGGTCATAGCGGGGCTTAACCACCAAGTCCAGGCCCACTGCAGCAGCAATGCGCGCCAGTATCGCAACGGTCACAGCATCGCTTCCGCTTTCGACACGACCGATCGTCTGACGTTGTACGCCAGATATCTCGGCGACATCCAGTTGAGTCATGCCAAGCCTTTTTCGACGAATTCTAATTAACACGCCAATGTTTTCAGTGATGTTCTCTATATCAGACATTTTCTGTCACAGTACACGTTTTTCGGATGAATTCAATATAATTGTTCGTACAAATGAACATTATAGTTAAATATAGGTCTTCAACCCGCTATTTTGAGGAAAATGTTCATCACGTGAGACATTTTACTTTTTCAATGTCTATGCCGTTACTGTTTTTGCGGACAAACGCACGAGCCAAGTATGAGTAAAAAAGCAAAGACACCCAAGACTGGGTAATTTTCTGAAGGGCGTCGCCAGCACACGATTTGTCACACGTGATTGCGCAGCAAAAACCGGACCGACAGACCGGATAACACACTCCGAGGATGACAATATTAACGTTTAACTGCTCATTTTGTTGCTGGCTGCAACCCCGGCTGACCTGGTTCTTGAAACACGGCGCCACACGATGATGGCGGTCAGCAGTGCTGCGCCGATGGCAAGGCCGACCGGAAGCGATAATTTCGGCGCCAGGACCGACCCGCTGTTCGACGCCC